>CABSKZ010000030.1 GCA_902478395.1 uncultured Eubacteriales bacterium
GTTTCAGACGGGGCGGAACAGCACGTTTTCTAATGCTTTGTAGAAATCGACAAGTGAGTGTAGAAAATGCTCTCTTGTTTTTGAACGAAACAGATAATAAAATAAAAGCAATAAAAAGTAAATAGAAATAAATTACCTGTTACACGGAATAAATGTTCCGAAATAGAGATGCCATGGGATCTTAACCCAAGCAGATGACTCCTTCCTATGACAGGTAATCGGCTATCTGGAGCACGAAGAATTGTAATGCGTCAAAAAATTAGCCAGGTTTATTAAAATGAGGAGGAGTTTTATGAAAATCAAAAAATTGGTTTCTATTCTGCTGAGTACAGCATTAACAATCGCCGCCTTGCCGGTATCGGCATCTAACACAAATGACCTGCTTCCTGTGCCGGTGGATCCGACAGGCACGACGGCTATTTACTATGAACCGGATTTGTCGGAAGACCGTGTTTATGAAGAGGATTATGAAAATAACCTCAGTGGTGACGGAGCGCTTGCGATTGAAGCGGCAGACGCCAAAGTTCCATCCGCAGGCCTTGTGGCAAAGGATGGAAAGCTGGTGCTCGCCAGACATGAGGGAGTCAGCGGCAACCATAATGGCTTTCGTCTTTTTATTAACGAGGATAAGTCTGTAATCTCCGGCAAAACCATGGCCGTGCAGTTTACAGTAGAGCGCGAGAGTGCGGATCAGCACTATGAAATGCGGTTTTTGGCGGGGGCTCCCAATTTAGTAGGCGGACCGGTTGCCATTTCCCTGCGGCAGCAAAAGCTGCTGACCATGGTCACTGGAAACAAAACGAATGTCCTCCGTTCGGATTTTGATTATGTTGGCCCTGTTACCTATACGCTGCTGTACAATGCAAAGACAGACCTTATCTCGGCATATGCGCAGTATGAGGAAAACGGTGAGTCGAACCTGATTGTACTTGCGAGCGGCGCTAACAAGTATCAGGAGCAGAAGCATGTAGCTGGGCTCTATATGTATGGAATTAGTACTCCGAGCGGGGTTCTCAAGGTTAGCAATATAAAATTCTTCGAAGCGATTCCCGGCGCCATGGACAGAATTTGGGAGGGTGTCACCCAAGAGAGCCTAACCGGCAACCCGAATGGCAAGTTAGTCAAAGATGTACAGCTTCCATCCTTCGCTCCGGCGGTACCCAGCGTAACCCTGAAATGGTCGTTTGCAAAGGCTTATGAGGGTGCTGCAATCGACGGGAACAATATGTTGCGTGTGTATCCGTCCGAATGGGAGAACCGGGGCACGGTTGATTTAGTCGCCACAGCGTGTGCGGCGGACGGAACCGTGCTTTCGACCAGGTCCTTCAATATTGGCGTGCCCTATCTCAGTGAGCCTTTCTGCGCAAGCGAGGAAGACTTGCTCTACAGCGAGAATTTTGATGGGAAAACGGATGCTTCACAGGTGAACGGTAAACTTACCTATGTAACACAAAGAACAGATGGTTCAAACAATATCTCTTTGGAAAACGGCAGACTCAAGCTTGTCCGCCCAGATTCTGGCGGCAGCTATGACGCAGTCAGACTGTTTTTCAATCAAGACGAAAAGGGGTTTCCTGATAGAGTTGCCTTAGAATATGAAATTACAAGGGAGCAGGCCAGCGAGGTTCTCCTCTCGGCAGACACCACAGGATCAGGGAATTATGTGGCTTCCGGAAGATGGTCCTTCAATACGGACGGCAGCGATTTTGCCAAGGCGTATGTGGGGCAGAGTACAACGAACTGGAACATGAACCAGACCAATCTGAATGCGGCGTTTAGAGGTCTTGGTCCCTTTAAGGTCGTGCAGTGTTTTGATACAGAGGAACGCACCTGGTCGCTCTGGGTAAATGGTATAAGACTGCTCGATAATAAACTCGCCAGTCAGGCAGGTTCGGCACCCGTAATCTCAAACCTCTACATGGTACTTCAATACGCAAATTTAAATACGATTTATGTCGATAATGTGAAGGTATACAAACCGACACTTCCGGCCAAGGACGCCACAGAGCTGCAAAACAGGGACAATGTGAAACTGGAATTTTTAAATATGACGCAGGAAGCGCTTGTGGCTGAGACAATCGACGATGAGGCAGTTATGCGGTTTGGCTATATCTCCATCAATAGCGGATGCACCGTCAGTTTCACCGACGAAAAGGGATTGGTCAATCCAGATGGCACCATTAGGATGCCTGATCAGGGGACAGCCGATAAGGTAACGGCTAAAGTAACCTGCGGAAGCTATTCGCAAAGCGTGACCTATACCTATTGGATTGCTGGCAAGCTCGAAATCGGCGATTATATATACGGTGATTCGAATGTAGTCAACGGAAAAAATACCGTTTCCATTCAGGCCAGCACGCGTGATGGCAGCGATAAAAATGTTGTGCTTTCGCTGGCTATTTACGACGCGGACGGCAGGCTGAAAGCAGTGAGCTATGACAAGAGGTCGATAACGGCGAAATCTGATGATAACATCCTGTCAACAGAGGTTACCATTGAAAAAGATGAAAATGAGCTATATACCAGAAAAACATTTCTGTGGGCTGAAGAAACACTTTCCCCAATCATCTACAAAGCCGAGCCAACTTTGCAAATGCCAGCATACTTTACAGACAATATGGTGCTTCAAAGAAGGGAGAATGTCCATATCTGGGGAAAAGCACCGGCGGGAGCCGAAGTTCAGGTGACCTACGCAGCACAGAACAAAACGGCCATCACAAATTCTAATGGCGATTGGAGCCTGTATCTTGACCCGATGGAGGCGATTTGGGAGGGCGAAGAGCTTGTCATCAGGACTGTGGACAACGTGAAAAGAATTCAAAACGTTGTAGTCGGCGAGGTCTGGATGGTAACTGGACAGTCCAATGCGGAACTGACAATGTCGCAGTACTCCGGAACCGCAAACGATATCGCAACGGCAAATAACCGTATGATTCGCTACATGAAAGCGACCTATACAGACCTTTATGCAACGACCAGCGAAAAGAGGGACGAATATTCAGTGCTGATGGCAATTGATTGGGCGGAAATGACTCCGGCCCTTGCAGCGGAGACGGGGTGTACCGCATATTACTACGCGAAAGCACTTCAGTCCGCGCTGGGAGTTCCTGTAGGAATCATAAATAATGCAAAGGCGGGAAAGGCAATTCAAGAATTTATGCCAGAAGGCAGTTTTAACACGGACACCGGTACGATATACACGACAGGAGCAGTATATAATGAATTACTGATACCGTTCTTCGACTATACGTTTAAGGGCATCGTCTGGTATCAGGGAGAACAAGATTACTGGAATAAAAATTATGGAGCCATGTTCAAATATATGGTTGAGGATTACCGCGCAAAATTCAATAACCCCGATATGCCTGTCCTGTTTGTTCAGATGCAGAGGTTCGAAAGGGATAATGGTGATGGCACGGTACAAAGCTATGAATGGATTCGCGAGTGTATGAGACAAATTGAAGAGAACGTGCCGAATAACCTATATGGCGAATAATATGGAGAGCAACGACCCTGTAACAAGCAGAGACCAGAATTATCCGACTAACAAGAGGGCACTCGGGGAAAACCTTACCCGTCTTGCCCAGAACAAGCTCTATGGAAGAACGGACGTCATTCCTACAGGCCCGATGCTTGACAGTTATATCATAAATGGAAGCAAGGCGCTGGTGAAGTTTAAATATGCTGGCTCAGGTTTGGTCTTGCGCAACGTATCTGCCTTGTATGGCTTTGAGATTGCGGGAGCGGACGGGGTATTCCATACGGCGGACGCTGTAATTACAGGCTCCGACACAGTGGAAGTTACCTGTAACGATGTCTCGCAGCCCATCTATGTGAGATTTATGCATGAAGCGTTTCCGCATCCTTTAACGCTTTACAACAGCGAAGGGCTCGTCGCCTCGCCGTTTGCACCCGACTTGCCCATTAATTTTAACTTAACCCGATAGATAATTAAGCGTATAAAAAAGTTTACTGAAGACTGATTAGAGGTTGAAATTTGAACGATACAAGTTCAGGTTTCGGCCTCTTTTTATGTGAACAAAAAGCACCGTGTTATTCAAGCGAATTTATAGAGTGGCCGTGCAGAGCAGATTTTTTATATGCAGGTACGGCGAATATGCAAATATCTGAATGTAAAAATTAATGCTTCGAATTCATTATTCCGATGACAGAAGGGCAGTAATACATGAGTCAAATTGTTTCGCGTAGCCTGAAGCACAGTTGGAAAAGAACTACATATGCCCTGTGTGGGTACGCAGCACAAATAGTTATCCTATAGTTTTTTATCTATAATCCGCGCATTTTAACGCCTACGTCGAAACTGTTTTTCAGATGGGAAACAAGAGAAAAACTGATTTTGTTTTAGAAAGATGGAAGCACACAAAACGAAAGATGCAGGCAAGGAACTGGAAAGCCTTATGGATTTTATAATAGACGCAAAGTTGAGGTGTGCTGGTAACGCGGAACTTAGAATACATTGCCTTGGTGGTTGTATCTGAATAGATATGGCTGCCGGGGCTGTTTGTTTGTACGGAAAGTTTAGGGCGGAACGAAAAACGTTTTGTTAACTTCTGATGCTGGGTTTGATAAATGGTAAAATTTTGGAAAACTAATTTGGGGAACAGTCCTATTACGATTAGTTCTGTCATGGTTGTGTTCTCCCTTCTGCTACGTAAAAATCTTATTTCTTTGACAATTTATTCTGTAAATAAACCTATTTTCTCGACTCTATTTATTAAGGCTTCTGATATATTTTTTCCACTATTATGAACATATTTTAAATAACCCTGCTCAATCATTTCATCAGCAACATAATGTTTAATCTCCGTAGTAAACGAGCATCTATTACATGTCTGGCAGGAACGGCATTGCTCAAAGGAAGAGAATAGAGGTTTTGGCAATGGCAGAGGCCTTGCGCAGACAGGAACCATCCTGTTTTTGTTTGAAATATCAGTTTCATACGAATTTCAAGATGGAGAGCAGTAGGACAGGATAAGAGAGAAAAGGATTTGTTTGTAGATGAAAAACGTCAATGAAAGTAGGCGGTTTCTGTACATAAAGTCACTTCTTCTGCATATTCATATAACATAAATATTCTTGTAGAAGAGGATAGGACGGTAAACATAATGCAAAAAATATTAATCATTGGAATTATAAAACAGTTATATAAGGATGACTTGCAATACAATGCCATGCTTAAATATATAAGAAACAGAATTTAGAAACATAAAATAATTGCTATCAACTAAAGCGTATGCTGCAATAGAATTGCTTTAGTTGATAGCAATTGTTCTATAAGGGGGAAAGCGTGGTGAACATTGCTTGTCATAATAATAAAATAATAAAAGTAGCTGCTTATTGTAGAGTAAGTACGGACAAAGATGACCAGGCCAACTCATTTGCATCACAAAAAAGATACTTTAAAGAGTATATAGCAAGGAGAGCCGATTGGCAAATTGCA
Source organism: uncultured Eubacteriales bacterium (assembly GCA_902478395.1). Lineage (GTDB taxonomy): Bacteria > Bacillota > Clostridia > UBA1381 > UBA9506 > CABSKZ01. The sequence continues at coordinate 5,462 of CABSKZ010000030.1, forward strand.
GATATTTACGCAGACGAAGGATTGTCTGGGACAAGTACTAAAAAAAGAACTGCATTTAATCGGATGATTCAAGATGCTTATGACGGGAAATTTTCATATATAATCACAAAAGAAGTAAGTCGTTTTGCCCGTAATACGGTCGATACTTTACAATACACGAGAAGTCTGAAAGAAAAGCATGTTGGCGTTTTGTTTTTGAATGACAACATTAATTCATTAGACCCCGATGCAGAACTGAGACTATCCATTATGGCGTCAATTGCCCAGGAAGAGAGCAGAAAAACAAGCGAGAGGGTAAAGTGGGGAATAAAAAGACAAATGGAGAATGGGTTTGTATTTTCTCCGCCGCTTTTGGGGTATGATTATACAAAAGGCGTCTTGACTGTGAACCCAGAAGAAGCTAAAATTGTAGAAAGAATTTATGAGTTATATGTAAATGAAGAGATGAGTACGGTAGAAATAGCAAGATTGTTTGAAAAGACGAATGTTCCAAAGAGTAAAAGGATTAAAAACTGGTCTCCCACAACAATTGCACGGATATTAAGGAATGAGAAATATGTTGGAGATTTACTGCAAAAGAAAACGGTAACACCTAATTTCCTTACTCATACGTCGGTAAAGAATAATGGCATCGAAGAAAAAATCTTTTGCAAAGATCATCATGAAGCAATTGTTTCAAGAGAGATATGGAATGAGGCACAGCAGATTCTGCAAGCAAGGTGTTCTTATAATGGAGCAAGTAGGGGTTCGCACAATCATAGGTTCTGGTGTTCAGGCAAGGTTTTTTGTGGGATTTGTGGCGGGTCGTTTGTAACAAAAACCAAAAAGGCACAGTATGGAATGATACGTGTTTGGAAATGCAGACACATAACATTTTCAAATGAAAATCCAGATGGATGTACAAATAAGACTTATATAGACGAAAGAATTTTAAAAGCATGTATGAAATATGTTTTATCTAGACTAACAACAAATCAGGAGTCTATAATAAGAACGATAAAAAAAGCATTTCATAGTTGTGAACTGAACGAAACTGATGATAACATATTTGATGACTTGGCTAAACTTCATAATAAACGCAAACGGATAGTTGATTTTTTGCTGGATGGGACGCTAAGTAAAGAGGATTACAAAAACGCTGTTAGTGATATTGATATACAAATTCAAGTGATATCATCTGAAATAGAACGTAAAAACAGTTTGAAAGAGGGTATTGACAATACATCAAAGAAAATCCAAGAAATTATAGAATATGTAAAAAAATACATAAATCAAGACGTAGATACCCCCGATTTGTACTCTTCGATTTTAAACAAATTAGTTGTGTATCCTAATAATATGGTATGTGTTTCCCTAAATGGGATATCTGAGTCATTTTCTATCGAATATTGCCGCGAAGGAAGAGGCGCACAATATGCTGTAGAGTGTAAAGAAACTGAAGCACTGCATATTGTGGGGTAGGTCTTAAACATTAAGGGGACCGTAGGTGTAGCCCCACTCGTAGGTCATAAGCAGAACGCTGTCGGCAATCCTTCCAATTTCCCGGTAGTTGTGCCCCTCATACAAAAGGCCGGGCTGTGTCGCCGAGGTTTTCGGCGCGAGATCGACATGGAGCGTAAAGCCTTCCGCGTGAAGCTGCGTTGCAACATTTTCCAGAAAACGGACATAGGCAGCGCTGTCCTCTGGCCGGATATACTCAAAATCTACGTCCAGCCCGGTATAGCCCTTCTGGGTCATGGTGGTAATAATTTGAGCGATGAGCGTATTTTGCAGGGTAAGGTCGTTAAACAGGCGGCTTGCGCGGGTGCCGCTGAAGGTTCCGTCTTCGGTAATGGAGGATATCAGCATGACGGGAGCAACCCGGAATTGCCTTGCCAGGGCGATGAGAGGCTCGTCGTCAATGGGAATGAGTGCCCCGGCTTCTGTGAAGCCGTAGCCGAAGATTGTGAGGGTAGTCAGGTAGGGGAGCGTTTGCACCAGCACATCCCGGTTGATATAGGTGTACGCGTAGCCGTTCACGGTGATATTCCTGGTCCGTTCATTCCGGTAGGAAATGGTTATTTGCTGGCCGGGATAGAGGGCGGGATTCAGCGCCAAATCGGGGTTGTTCTGAAGCAGGGCTGTAACGGTAGTATTATAGCTGGCCGCAATTGTGGACAGGGTTTCCCCCTGTGCTACAGTATGTACTTGTTCCGGTATTAAAATTAATATCGCCTGCCCGACGACGAGGGCCGAAGGGTTTGTAATGCCGTTGTCCGCCATGAGCCGTTCAGGGGATACACGGTAGGTTCTGGCAATGCTCCAGAGAGAGTCGCCCGGTTTTATGATATAAATGACCATTATATTTGTCATCCTTTCCGTTTTTGGATTCTGTTTATATTATATTCAGTCCAGGGAGAATTTGTTCCGGCACAGCAGAGCCGTATCCGGAATCTCAGCGCTGGCGGGCGCCTGCGTGTCGAAAAAAACGATGCGCTGGCCGAAGCCGGTTGACAGGTCCCGGCTTTTGCTTTATAATAAGATAGATAATACAAAAGAGTAGGGGTGAACAAAATGGCGCTTCGCCAGCTTCGGTATGGGGAGGATGAAATATTGCGCAAGCGTTGCCGGGAAGTTCCGGTGGTGGATGATAAAATTCGCCAGCTGCTTGACGACATGGCAGACACCATGTATCACACGGAAACGGGTGCGGGCCTCGCAGCGAACCAGGTCGGTCTCTTGAAACGGCTGGTTGTAATCGATATGGGAGACGGGCTTATGAAACTGGTCAATCCGGTTATCACAGAGCAATCCGGCATGCAGAACTGCGTTGAAGGCTGTCTGAGCTTTCCAGGAAAATGGGGCAGAGTGAACCGACCGAAAAAGGTCACGGTTGAGGCGCTTAACGCCTATGGAAAGAAAATAACCATAACCGGTGAGGATGATCTCGCGAAATGCCTGTGCCACGAGCTTGACCATTTGGATGGAAAGGTGTTTGTAGACAAGGTGACAGAATGGATTGACCTGGAGGACCTGAAACAGGAATAAGGCATACAGGCAGGACAAAACAGAATAAATGAACGAACAAAGGCACAGCGCAGACAGGCGCTGTGCCTTTGGAAAATGATTGACAGACTTAATTCACAACGATAAGGTGCGGCGGGTTTCACCACGATGTTCCCAGTGAAATATGGAATACCGGCCAAGTCTTTGATTGAAGCTGTCAACGGAATTTTTTCCTGTATTGCGCAGGCGTAATGCCGGCTTCTTTACGGAATACCTGGCAGAAGTACGCATCATTTTCAAAGCCACAAAGGGAAGCAACCTCCCGAATGGTATTCTGTGTCTGGCAGAGCAGCTTTTTTGCCTTCTCCATCCGTACGCTGTTCAGGTATTTCGCGGGTGTCGTCCCAATGGTGTTGACAAATACTTTATGGAAATAGTTGGGGCTCAATTCCACGTGATCAGCAATTTCTGTTACGGAAATATCCTTCTGATAGTTTTCCTCGATGAACCGGACCGCTTTTTTGATTACGCCGTGATACGCGTTTTTCAACTTCGCATCAATGGAACTGAGCGTGTCGCGGTAGAGCTTATAAATCAGTTTTAAAATTGCGCTTTCTATATAGAGCGGAGAGGCCGGGTTTAGGTGGGTATATTCTTTGGAAATCTCTTCAAACAGAACCATGTATTCTTCTGTGGAATCTGGCGTGACGACCTTGCCGATGGTGTCCAGTACAGGATTGGTGTACTTGATGACATACTCCTTCGACGGAACGATGTCGAAACACAGACTGTAGCAATTATAGCCCAGCACCCCCTGAAACACCTCGCCGGGACGGCGAAAATGAAGCATTCCTTCTGTAATGGGATAATAGATGGAATCGGCAAACACACCTCCGCCGGTTTTGGTAAAAAAATCGATCTCGTAATGCTCAACCATGCGTGTCCGCAGCTTTTTGCCGTACTGCTGCTTCGCACTCTCAAAATACGCAAAGCTCAGCAGCTTGGGTGCGAAACTATCAAGCTCAATTCGTACCCTTTGGAACATAACCGCCGCCTCCGTTCTGATCTTACGTTTGTTAAAACCCCGCGCATATATCCCTCCGCACCAAGTAAATCACCAAGCTAAGGTTTTTATGCCCGACATCGCGAGGTTAAAACGCTGTTTGGGCAAATTTTCGTCAAAAGATAAAAATCGTTATTGCAATCTTGTTATAAGAATACCATGGAACGGAGAAAAAAACAATACATTTTCAATATTTTTATGAAATTAGGATAGAATATTTATATAAAAAGTAGAATCCTATGTTTCCCAATTCCGGTTCCTATAGTATGATAATGTTGTAAGGAGAGATGCGGTTTGTATAAAATCTTAATACACAGCCATCAGGCTGATAAAACCGTGGAGGCAGAGCCGGGCGCATGCCTGCTTGACGTGCTGCGCGGCGAACAGGTGAAGATACATACTCCATGCGGCGGACGCGGACGGTGCGGAAAATGCCGCGTGATGGTTCCGGGCCTTACGCATACAGAGCAGGAAAAAAGGCTTTTGACGGATAAGGACATTTCAGAGGACATCCACCTCGCCTGCCTCATTACCGTCACAGGTGATATGGAGGTTACGCTTGGAGACCAGTCCGCGCGGATGGACATTATCACAGACGGAGCGGTAGCCCTGCCAAAGCAGCCGGAGCTTTCCGGGAAATTTGCTGTTGGAATCGATATTGGGACCACTACAGTGGTCTGTTATCTGATAGACTTGGGACGTGGAGAAATTACCGACATCGAAAGTGCACAGAACAGCCAAAGCGTGTTTGGCAGTGATGTCATTTCGCGCTTGTCCTATGCAGATGAACACGGCGTGGAGCCGCTGGCACAGGCAATCCGCAGCCAGCTGGATCGTATGATACACGCATTGCTGGGCCGTGCCGGACTGGCGGAAGACCTCCTGATCCGTGTTGCCATTGTGGGCAATACCTCGATGATTCATTTCCTTTGTGAATGGGATATCAGCGGCCTCTGTCGCGCGCCCTTCCATCCATATTCCGTTGCAACGCACATTCTACGCCCTGCGGAGCTTGGCCTCGGATTGGACGAGAAAACAGATATAATACTTCCCGCTGGGTATTCCGCTTTTGTCGGTTCAGATATTTCAGCGGCGGTACTTGCCAGCGGCCTGCATCAGCAGGAAGAACCGCGCGTGCTGACAGATATCGGCACGAATGGTGAGATTGTGGCGGGCGGCAAAAATGGAATGCTGTGTACCTCCGTAGCGGCAGGGCCGGCGTTTGAAGGCGGAAATATCGCCTGCGGCATGCCTGGCTTTCCCGGCGCGGTATCTGCGGTGCAGGTTTCCGAAGGTAAGCCGGAATTTACCGTTATCGGGGATGGTGAGCCGAAGGGAATTTGTGGTTCCGGACTGATTGATTTGGTCGCGGCACTGCTGAAGCTCGGGTGGCTCGATGAAACTGGTCTGCTAGAGGATGATATCGTAACAGAGCGGGACGAACGGGAAGGATATTTCATTACCGATGAGGTCTATTTGCTTCCGGCAGACATCCGTTCCATTCAGCTCGCAAAATCCGCTGTCTATACAGGAATTGAAATTTTGGTGAAGGAATATGGCATCACTAACGAGGAGGTGGCGGAGTTTATTCTAGCTGGCGGGTTCGGCAGCAGGATGAATCCGCAAAGCGCAGCGGAAATTTCCCTGATACCGCGCGAATTTCTGGATAAAACGCGGTCTATCAACAATGGGGCGGGAATGGGTGCGGTGCTTGCCGCCTGCGACACAAAAAATGTTAACACCATTGAAGAGATTACCGCAAATACCCGGACTGTCGACCTCGCCAGCCATCCGGATTTTATGGATACCTATGTGGAATCCATGCTGTTTTAATGTGTTGTATTAAATTAACATAAAATAATTGGGTTCACACCCCACAGAATTTAGGAGGAAGAAAAAATGAGTATTTATGAAGACATTTCTGCACTGTTGCAAAAGGGAAAAGCAAAAGACGTAGCCGCCTTGGTGGCGCAGGCTTTGGAGGAAGGCCTTCCCGCGAAGGACATTCTGGAGCAGGGCCTGCTTTCCGGCATGAACGTGGTCGGCCAGAAGTTTAAAGACGGCGAAGCATTTGTTCCGGAGGTTTTGATTGCGGCGCGTGCGATGAACAAGGGGACAGAGGTGCTTAAGCCTGCTCTCGTTACCGCTGGTGTGGAAGCCTGTGGAAAAGTTGTGATTGGGACTGTAAAGGGCGACCTTCATGACATCGGCAAAAATCTTGTCCGCATGATGATGGAAGGCAAAGGCTTTGAGGTTATTGACCTCGGCGTCGACGTTGCGCCGGAAACCTTTGTTCAGGAAGCGATTAACAACGACGCGCAGATTATCGCCTGCTCCGCGCTGCTGACAACCACGATGACGGAAATGAAATCTGTTGTGGAAGCGGTTGATGCAGCGGGTATCAAAGACAAGGTAACGGTAATGATTGGCGGTGCGCCTGTAACACAGGATTACTGTGATTCCATCGGTGCGGATATTTATACGCCGGACGCGGCCAGCGCTGCGGACGCTGCGTACAATGTAGTTGCCAGCTAATTCTTATTTACACAAAAGAAAAAAGAGGGAGGGCGGTTCTTCCCGTCCTCCTATTCTGAACCTGACACTTTGCAGGGCGGCTTTTTGTTTCAGAAATGGTGAATGGCATTTGGTTCTCTGAAATAACTTCCCAAAAGATGAGCAAAAACAGTGAAAATAGTACCGAAATCGGCGCCGGAGGGCGGTGGTCTGGTTTGAGTCACCCAATTTTGGCACAAGGGCGGTTTTCCCCCGCCTGTAACAGAAAGAGAGGATAATAAAATGAATTCAAAAGAATTGGTGTTGAACGCAATTCAATGTAAGGAAACGGAGCGGATTCCGTGGGTCCCGTTCGTGGGCTGCCACGCGGCAAAACTGATTGGCGTGGACGCAGACGAATTTTTCCGGTCTGACAAACATATTGTAGACGGTGTAATGAAGGCGTATGAAATGTACCGCCCGGACGGCCTTCCGGTTCTGTTCGATTTGCAGTTGGAAGCGGAAGCGATGGGCTGCGAACTGAAATACGCGAAGGACAACCCGCCCAGCGTCACCACGCACCCGTTGGAGGATGGGAAAAAGCTTTCCGACTTAAAAATTCCCACAGAACAGGATGGAAGATTTCCGGTCGTGTTGTCCGCCACACGGAAGATTTGTGAAAACCTCGGTGACAAAATTGCGCTGTATGGGTTGATAACCGGACCGTATACGCTGGCACTGCATCTGATGGGGACAGATATTTTCTATGAAATGATAGACGATCCGGACTATGTAAAGGAAGTGTTGGGCTTCTGCCGTGACGTCTGCAAGGCGACCACGGACATGTATATCAACGCGGGCGTGGATATCATCGCGGTGGTCGACCCAATGACCTCGCAGATTTCTTCCGACGATTTTGAAGAGTTTGTCACGCCGTTTGCGACTGAAATCTTTGACTATATCCGCTCTAAAGGCAAACTCGGCTCCTTCTTCGTATGCGGCAACGCGAAACGGAATATCGAAGCGATGTGCGCGTGCAAGCCGGAGAATATTTCGATTGACGAAAACATTCCGCTCGATTATGTTGTTGGGATTTGTAAACCGAACGGCGTGTCTGTAGGCGGAAACATTAAATTGACGATCTCCATGCTGTTCGGTACGCCGGCAGACAACATTAAGGACGCGCAGGAGTGCATGGACCTCGGCGGAAAACAGGGCTTCATCCTTTCACCGGGCTGCGACATGCCATTTGCAGTGCCGGCTGAAAACGTCATGGCGGTTACCAGTCTGGTGCGCGGCGAGGTTGTGGAATTTTTGGAAAAATCCTCTATGGACGATTTGGCGGATTTCAAACTGCCGGACTACGAAAACGAGGAGAAGGTTATTATCGACGTCATCACGCTGGACAGCGAGTCCTGCGCACCTTGTCAGTACATGATGGAAGCGGTCCGCGGGGCTGCGGCCGGGTTGGAAGACAAGGTCACCTATGTGGAACATAAGGTAAAATTCAAGGAATCTGTCGCGTTTATGCTCAAGCTTGGTGTCAGCAATATCCCGACGATTTGTATCGACGGTGAAGTGAAGTACGTCAGTATTATACCGGAGGTGGAAACGCTTCGGGTGGATATTATGGAGGCAATCAGCAAAAAGCAGGGATAGGCAATTCCTGCCTACGGCTGAAAGATGGGGCACCGCAGGCACCGCTCGAAACAGGGAGGGGCCGACGGTGTCCTGTTCGCATCAACTGGAACCCAAACGGCGGATTTTTCGTCAAACATTTAAGATAAGGATGAAGTGAAAGGAAGGTCTGCATGAGAATACGGCTGATTACTATGGTTCACCCCTGTTCTGCCTGTATTATGATAGAAGGCCTCCTGCGTGAAGTGTTTGAGAAGGTTTCCCACATGGAGGAATTTGCTGGGGATATCTTTGAAGTTGTGGTTTTAAACCATCCCCGTGAGCTTTCCTCTGTGGAGGGGCTGGAGGTTCCAGAACTTCCGGCGGTTATCGTCGGGGAAATGCAGGTTTCGGCGGGCAGATTGCTGCACAGGCGCCAGCTTGCGGAGCTAATTAGAGAGGAGAAGGCATATGAGCAATAGGCAGCTGATTATCATAGGCGGGTTTCTCGGTTCGGGGAAGACCACGTCCATCCTACGCCTGGCGAACTATTTTGCGGACGAGGGAAAAAAGGTCGGCATCATTACCAACGACCAGGGTTCCGCGCTGGTCGATAAAGAGTTCCTGAAGGCAAACGGCTATGCGGTTCTATCGGTGGAGCGCAGCTGTTTTTGCTGCCGTTTTGACGAATTTGTGGGTAAACTGTCACAGCTTGCGAAAGAAGAACTGCCCGATATTATTTTTGCGGAACCGATTGGCAGCGGGACGGACATCATCTCCACTATCTTCAAGCCGCTGCTCTCCCATGAAACGCCTGAAATCCGTGCGTTCGCGGAGGAATTTTCCATTGCGCCGTATTCCGTGACGATGGACCCGCGCAGAATCCGCCGTTATATGCGTGCGGAAAAAAATATTCGGGATGAAATCAATTATCTGTTTGAAAAACAGCTGGAGGAAGCAAACATTCTGGTTTTGAACAAATGTGACCTGCTTGCACCGCAGGACATTGAGGAAATGACTGCTTTTCTGCGGGAGCGATTTCATGGCGTGAAGCTGATTACAGCCAGCGCGAAGAACAATGAACACATCGCGGAATGGGCAAATGAATTGGCTGGCAGCGTCATCCGGGATTTGGGCGGAACAACGGTTGACCGCGATACCTGCGTAAAGGCGGAGGAACTGCTCGCATGGTACAATTCCTCTTTCACGGCGGAGGCGGCGGAGCCAATCGACGTAAATGCGTTCGTCCGGACATTTTTAAGCTGTGTAGATGCCGCGCTTACGACAGATTGCGCACAGATTGCCCATTTAAAATGCTATGCAATGAGCAGAAGCGAATTTGTCAAGGGGAGCGTTACACTTTCCTCAGAAGAACCGGAGCTGTCAGAAACAATACGAGGAATGCAGGAGCGCTTCCATCTGGTCATCAATGCGCGGGTGTGCGCGGAGCCGGCAACGCTGGAGAATGCCATGAAAAATGCGCTTCAAGAGGTGAAGGAACGTTTTGGGCTGACTTATGGCGAAGCCGCGACGGAGTGTTTCCAGCCCTGCCGCCCGAAACCGACCTACCAAATGTGCGAATAGCATCCCACGGTGTTTTCTGCTTGGGGGATATATCCGCGAAAGGAATAGACGGAGGTTCTATGAGACTGAAACTGATAGCCTGCAAGGTGCTGACACGGGAGATATCCCATTTTATCGCGCAGTCGGAAAACTATATCGACACGACCTTCATCCGCCGCGATTACCATGATACCCCGGAGATTTTGAACCGCGTTTTGCAGGAAGAAATTGATAAAATAGACGATAACGACGACGTATATTCCCACCATCACCGCTATGGCAGCGACGATTTTGACGCCATCTTGCTCGGATATGGGTTATGTTCTAACGCGCTGGTGGGCCTATCATCGAAAAAATATAAACTGGTGGCGCCGCGCGGGCATGACTGTATTACCTTGTACCTCGGATCAAAAGAACGGTATGCGAAGGAATTTGCCGCGCGTAAGGGCATCTACTGGTATAACAAGGGCTGGATTGAAAACAGCCTGATGCCTTCCAAGGAGCGGTATGATGCCATCTATGAAAAGTATGTGGAGGATTACGGCGAGGAAAACGCAGATTTTCTGATGGAGATGGAACAGGGCTGGCTGAAGGAATACCAGCACGGAATTTTTGTCAGCCTGAACCTATACGATGACCGCGCAGAGCGAGAAAAAACGAAAGAGTGGACGGATTTTCTCGGGTGGGACTATGATGAGATAGATGGGGATTCCGCCCTCTTGCGGGACTTCATCGCCGGGAACTGGACACCGGACCGCTTTTTAGTTGTGCCGCCGGGAAAGTCAATTCAGGCAAGCTTCGATAAGAATATCATTCGGGTGGACGGATAATTATCTGTTCACCATTTTTTTAATCTTTCTTCATTTTCCTGTCACACGGTGCTCACAATTTGTTGCTATACTGTATCTGTCTCTTATACACATCTGACGC
>CABSKZ010000031.1 GCA_902478395.1 uncultured Eubacteriales bacterium
ACGATATTCCGTCAAAATTGGCATCGGGTCTTTACTACATAATGTGAATTATGTAATGTTGCACCTTAAGTTGAAACAGGAGCCATAAGAAATGAATAGAAAGAAGGGGATGTCGGTGTGAAGGTCATTTATTAAATTGGCATTAGAGAATGTCAATGTGCGGGTTTGAGCGTGTTATCTCAAAATACCCCGTCTATAATCACGAATTATAATAATGAAAAAAGAAAGGAGAAAGAAGAAATGGAGATGAAACGATTTTTATCCGTGATTCTGGCGGTTGCAATATTGTTTACATTATGTATGCCTGTCCTTGCAGATATGCCGGAACCGGATGGAGGGACAAGCATTACCGCGCAAGAGGCTGACAGTGAGCCAACACAGCTGGGAGAACCGTCAGAAGGGGTCGAAGAGGGCGGTTCCATAACGCAGCAGAGTTTGTATGTAATGCCATTGGCTGAGACCGAGGAATACGAGGTATCCTATTCAAACGACGGAAGCGCCTGGACAGAAAGTACATTTGACACCGCGTGGACGGCTGCAAACCAAGCCGGCGCAGCCACAGACATAAAGCTTTTAAAGGACATCACCCTTTCAAAAGAATATAAATTAAATGCGGCAGGTGCGTGTGTTAATATTTATGCGGATGCCGAAGCAAAAATCAACATAGGCAGTACCGCCTTCTGCTTAAACGCATATAGCGGCGAAATTGTACTTGGCGGAAAAGGCGGGACGCTGACAATTGACGGCGGAGGAAATGCAAACAGTTTTACATCAGCAGCCTTTCAAACGGATGGTTATAATACGAGAATGGGTACGCTGACTCTGGAAGACGGCGTTGTAATCACAAACTTTTACAGAACGAATACGGACACAAGTTACTACGGAACCTTTTACAACAACGGCACTCTGAATATCAACGGCGGTAAAATCACCGGAAACATAGTAGGAAGCAGCAATGACACAGATGCTGTGATTTTCAGCTACAAAACTTTGAATATAGCTGGCGGTGAAATTTCAGACAACTCCGGCGGCGTGGTTATCATGGTTGATGGAAAAAGTGCTGTGCTCAACATGACCGGCGGCAAAATTATAAACAATAACACAGGTTACAAAACCTATGCAATTGTCATCGCGAGCGGAACACAACAAGGCGGTTCTGCCATTATTTCGGGAGGAACAATTACCGGAAATAAAGGTATGTTTCAAACGGTTGACATGCAGGCAGGCAAATATCTGACTACGCTTACCTTGAAGGGCAATGCGGACATCGGTTCCATCGGGCTGGATAACGGAAAATATCTGACAATCGAGGAAGGCTTCAATCCTCCAAGCAACATTGAATTAACCGTAAACGGATATGGAACCGCAGCAGTAGGATATAAATTTGCAGAACTGAAAGACAACCTCGATGTTACCGGTAAGTTTACATACCGCAATAACAGCTTTACACCTTTAGGGAATGGAACATTAGGAGAATATGTAACGCCCGAGGTTCGCTATCAAGTATCCGGCAGTGATACCTGGATTGAAGCCAGCCTGGCCGATGCGGTTGCAGCGATTGGAGAGAACACTGGTAAAATTGACGTGCAGAAGGATATTGAACTTTTAGATACTATAGCAGTAAAAGGAACGATCACATTATTTGCGGATAGCGAGGTTACTTTGAAACGGGCGGCTGCGCTTACCCAAAAGCCGATGCTTGAGGTTGTGCAAGGCTCCGCGTTGACGCTTGGCGAAGAGCCCGGTATGGGAGGAAGCATTACGATAGACGGCGGCGCGGTTTGGACGGAGGATGGATATCCCAATACGTCTGTTTCTGAGCCAAATAACACCGGAATAAAAGCAGCGGAGTGTGTTATTTATAATCAAGGCACCTTAAATATGTACTCCAACGTTGTGATTCAAAATAATTTCGGGGGTAATGAGTCCACTCACCGCGGCGCAGGCATAGGAAATGACGGCTGCTTTAATATGTATGGCGGAAAGATATGGAAAAACAGCTGTTATGCCGATGGTGAAACCGGCGGCGCAGTTGCCAACAACGGGCAGGATCGTAACATCACTCCTAAAGTTACATTCAACATGTATGGCGGAGAAATATGTTACAATACCGCATTTGTCGGCGGCGCAGTTTCGGTAGGAAGCTCAAATCAGCAAAATAATAGCGCTGTATTCAATATGTTTGGAGGAAAAATATATAAGAATACATGCTCTGAATATGCACTGCATTCCGGCGGCGGTGTGTATGTGAACAAAATCTCAACATTTCATATGACCGGTGGTGAGATTACCGAAAATCATAGTAAGAAATCAGGATATTCAACCATAGGTGGAATTGGCGGCGGTGTCGATGCAAAGGGCATCGTTTCCGTCTCTGCAAATGCTGTAATTCGAGATAACACCGCAGAATCGGGAGGGGCGGATATTTGGTGCGATACACCGGTTAACCTTACGCTTCCTTCCGCGGTGACCATAGCGGAAACAGATTATACGGTCACATGGTATTATGATAAAGTAAAAGATGGAGATTATGTAGAACGATATAGCGATACATATCAAGTTGAAAAGACTGATTTGAAAGAAACCACGGAGCAGTGTGGCCTAAAGGCTGTCTACACCCCAGCGGCCGAACCAGAGGCTGAATGGAAGTATTGGGTGTATGGCACAGGAGATATAATCGAAAAAGGAACTATGGCCGAGGCTATCGAAGCACTCAAAACCAAAAGCAATTTTGAGTATGTCATGCTTTTGAAAGACGTCGAAATCAGCCAGTCTATCCCCATGAGCAGTGCGTGTACGCTCAAATCCGAAGAAGGGCAAAAATATACTATAACCCGCGCGGACAGCTTTAGTGGTACAATGATTTTAAATGAAAATTATTCGCCGAAACTGCAATCAATCATCTTAGATGGCGGCAACGCGGATAACGCGGAGCCCCTCATCACAGGCAAGGGAAATACCATTACCCTGACGGATGTGATACTGCAAAACAACAGGAGCAATCAAAACGGAAGCGCGATTTGTCTGGCGGGAGCAGGAACCAGCCTGACAGCGACAGATTTAGCAGTTAAAAACTGCGAGACTACTGGTTATGGGACCATTTACTTCAACAAGTCAGGAAATGCTGCTAAAAGCATCAGCCTTACAAACGCTGTTTTTGAAAATAACACCGCCTTAGGCGGCAGCGCAGTTTATTTCACCCGCACAGATAGCGGTCTGGCTTCCGCCACGTTTTCTGGTTGCAGTTTTATAGGAAATAAATCTGCCTCAAGCGGTAATTTGTCAACTATTGACGAAGCCCTGCAAAGCACCAATGTCATCTATGTGAACGATAATGGAAATGAGGCGACGGTTTCTTTTGAAGGAACGACAACGTTCAGCCAAAACACCACCAACGCCGAACTAAGCATCGCGGCCGAACATAAGGCATCCGTGTGGTTTCAGAAAGAATTTGTCCTGACGAATGCAGATGACAACAAACTCAAGGTTGCCGTTGGTTCTTATGTGAAAAATGGCACGACGGGCGTGACGGTTCTGAATGCGTTTAATATCGATAAGGACTTGTTTCAGCTTGTGGGTGAGAAAGATTTTGCCGGCGAACAGCATGATCCTGCGGTGACGGGCGCAAAACTGAAAGAAGGGACAGACGGCGCATGGTATGTGTTCCTGACGCCAAAGCCCGAGGTACGTTTTTCCATTGACGGTGTTTCCACTTCGAATGACTATCGTCTGGACGCCGTAAACACCGCCGCTGCTGCATATGGCAGTCTATCGGTAACGCCTGCCATGGAAGAGAGCAGCGCCGAACAATCATACGGCGGCACACGGCAATTCCACGTGGCGGAGGCAGGCAAGCCTTATACAGTGACCGCTACGCCAAAAGCAGGATATAAAGTAAAAGCGAATTCATTTTATGCCGCGTACCGAGGAGGCTATAATGAATTTGCCTCAGGAACGATTTTATCTGACGGAACAGCGACGCTGACATTTCAAGTGCCAGAGAATTTTGATGCTGAGATAGACTTCATTTCTGTCTATGTTGCATTTGAAAAAAATACCTACAAGGCAGAGGGGAAGATAACTCCTTACGGTGCTGGTAAGGTGTTATTAAATGGGCAGGCTTCTTTGCCCGAGGCAGAGCCGGGCGAACGGGTTGTCGTTATGGCAACGCCAGAAGGAGGCTACGAGCTAGACACTATCGCCGCTAACGATCCAGCAACTCAGCTGGTTTATGACGAGGCAAGCGATACCTACAGCTTTACCATGCCGGAAAAAAATGTCGTTATTTCTGCAGCGTTCAAAAAAGTGAAATACACAATCACTGGTGAGGGAGATCATGTTACCTTTACGATTCCGCAGGCGGATACCTTTGACTGGGGCGATGAGGTAACGGTTACGGTCGCGCCGGAGGAATGGTATCAAATCAAGAGTGTAACGGCGCCAGGTGTTGCGATTACAGACAACGGCGACGGAACCTACAGCTTCATCATGCCGCAAAGCAATATTACGGTTATGGCTGCTGCCGAGCGTCCGAACTTTAGCGTTATATTTGATTCCAAAGACGGAACGGCAGTGGAGGCAAAGGTCGTTGCAAATGGTGATTTGCTTGTGAAACCGGCAGTTCCGGAGCGGGTGAACTACGGCTTCGCAGGCTGGTATCTGGATGAAGAATATACGAATAAGTATGATTTCGCCACACCTGTTACACAAGATGTCAAACTCTACGCCCGCTGGTTCCTCTGGGGCGATGTAAACGGAGATAATACCGTAGACGCATCGGATGCTTTGATTATCCAGAGATGCCGTATCGGAGCATTGGGATATGACGCAATGAAGAATTATATGGCAGCGTTTGTCAATGGTATTGATAAACAAAAGCCTGACGCAACCGATGCTCTGGTCATTCAAAGATACAGGCTGGGCTATATTGAGCGTTTTCCGGTTGAAACAAGCACAAAAGGGTACGAATTTGATTTGGAAAATGACCGCTATTATGCACCGGGCTTATAAAACTTGTAATTGGCACATTTGTACTCACGATGCAGCAGAGAACGCCGGAGCCACCGTCTCTTTGCTGTGTTGCGACCGCAAGGATGTTGATTAAATATATAATTTAGGAGGTAAACATTTATGAAGGTAAAAAAATTCCTAGTGGCAATCTTATCCGTCGCAATGATTTTTTCTGTCGTTTCAATCCCTGCTTTTGCAGCAGGCGCGCTTGCGTTGAACGCATCTAAAACAGAAGTGGTTGCTGGTGATACAGTTACAATAACACTTCAGGTGCCATCAGACAATACCACGATAGTTGGCGCATTTGATGCGGATCTTTCCTATGATACAAACACTTTTGAATTTGTGTCGGCAACCAGTGATTTTAACGGTTTTATGGCACGTAATGATGTAGAAGCCAGCACAGTGAAAACAACTGCAGTTGATCCAGTTTCAACAAAAGCTGCAGGCAATGTATTTGTAATTACATTTCGTGTAAAAGCAGACGCACTTGGTAAGGAATACACATTCGATGTCGATACATCTACGTTCCACATTGATGGTGTCGATGCGAACAGATTGTATGATGAGAGCACTACAATAGCTGCAGCAGAAGTTTCCGTAAAAGCGCCGGAAAAGCTTGCTACTCCAGCAGTTACAATTGAAGAAGCAACTAGAAAGGCAATGTGGGGTGCAGTTGAAAACGCAAAAACGTACAATGTTGTACTCAAAAAAGGCGATGCCGAGTTGTATAACAAAAATACGGCTGCTACGGAATTTGACTTTTCAAAGTATGTAACGGAAACGGATAATTACACAGTAATTGTTACTGCAAACCAGAATGGTTCGCTGTACCTTGCATCCGAAGCTGGTCAGGCAGAGCAAAAGTTTGTTATTGCTCCTACAGTAACTCCGACGGAAAAGGATTACATAAAGGGTTCTGGTGGTTTTGAGGTTATCATGACCTTAAACGGCAACACATTTGAAGACATTGATGGACTGACGGCAGAGACTGACTATACAGTAGCCGGCAATGTTGTAAAAATCAATGAAAGTGCACTTGCAGAGAGCAAAGATTTGGTATTCAATTTCAGTGATGAACAGACGGCTGCCGTGACTGTAACAGTGAAGGATGCAGCTGCGGCGGCGACACTGGTACTGGCAGAGAGAGCGGCTGACGAATATAAGGATGACGATACTGCGGCAAATGACGGTACAGAGGATGGCCTGATTGTTGTTACAAACGCTGCGGCGCCTGTAACCAACTTTATCGGTGTACAGTTTAGCATTAACAATACAGCTGATGTAAACTATGATAAAGTGGAGTATGAAATTGTACCGGCTGACGGGTTTGCGCTTTTATATGATGCAGACGCCGACGTCTATGAAATCAATGTGAAGCCTGTAAACGGCACAGCGCCCTCCATCAGCGAAGATGCTGCGGGCAAAGGTATTGTAATCGGCAAACTGGTCCGCAAGGGCAGTGGTTATGGTAAGGGCACCATCCAGGCGAGCAACATTACCATGACGGTTGAAAAATCTGACAACAGCTATGCGAAACTCAACGCGGACAGCTTTAGCTTCCTGTATAATATTCCGGAACCGGTAGAAAACCTGAACGTATTTGTAGACTTTGCAAAGCTCCCGACCAATACGGACAACGAAGCGGATTATCAGAGCATGAAGGTCGTACTCTACAGCGCAAGACTTGGAAGCATCGAGATGGCGCTGGGAAACGACGCTGAGGAATACGTCAGCGAAGACGGTAAGATTACCGCTTCTGTTACAAAAGCCGAGAACAATTACAAAGTCGAGTTTAAGGATTTACCGGCCTTTGATGCTTATACGGTATCTATCAGCGGCGACGGCTACAGAGATGCGAAAGCGCAGTTTGTTTTGAATGAAGAAACAACAGTTAACTTCTGGAACAATGCTAATGAAAGCGACCGCGTCTTCATTTCAAAGCCCGGCGGAACCGAAAAAATGGTAACGAAGAACTTCCTTGCGGGTGATATCATCATGAACAATGTTATCGACCTTTACGACCTGTCTGCAGTTTCCTCTTACTTCGGTAAAAAAGGTCTGAGTGCTGACGACGCGCAATATATTCAGTACGACCTGAACCGTGACGGCAAGGTTGATATCATTGATATTACGATGCTGCTTGCAGGTTGGTCTGAATAACCGGCTGACAAGCACATTCAATAGTGGCTCTGCATAGGGAGAAAGTGTACTTTCTCCCTATGTAAATATTAACGACTATTTCTTGATAAGGCTATCGGTTTGTGAACAAAAAAGGTATATCTTCATACTGCTATAAAAAATAAACAATACTATCATTGGCGTTGTTTTCATATTTGCGGCAGAAAAAGAAACCGTAAAGGATTCAGCGTCGCTTTTTAAATAACAGATATAAAATCAGTTCGTTTTTAAGGAGAGAAAATAATAAGACTGGAGGTTAGTCTATTGAAATATATAAGAAAGTATTTGGCGCTGATGCTATCGCTTTTCATGATGGTATCCGGTATTCAGCTTGTATCGGCTGCGGAAGAAAACACCATGCAAATTGTGCTGGAAGATATTACGGGCAGCGCTGATACGCTAATGGGTGAGGCAAGGGTAAGGGTCAGTGTAAAAGGCATTGATGGCAGCCTTACATTATCTCAGTTGAAGTTCCATTTTTCTGGTGACGGGGCTTTTAAGTCCATTGCCTACGCAGACGCAATCAACCAGCTTGTTAAGGAATCCGGGGCCGGCCAGCCATTTTTTGTTCAGCCGGTGGACCCGAAAAGCGCGAACAGCAGCAAGGAATTTATGGTTGCATTTTCCGGCGGCGCGCAGCATTCGCTCCCTGTTTCCGCAGGCGGAACAGAGATTTGCACCATAACCTTTACCGGGGAGCCTGAAAAAGAACTTACGCTTGCAATTGATAACCTGGAAGATTCCTTCTGCGTCGTATCTCCCAATCTAATAAGCCCGGAAAACCATGTGAAAGAGGCGGCTTCTGTTACCGTAAAGTTCAGCAGTACTACCAATCGGGGCGTTAAGGCAACTGTGCTTGCAGAGCTGGACGAACTGAAAAAGATTGGCGGGTTTTCAGCTCCTTCAGATATCCGGCTGAAGCTAACCAACCTTGCGAACAACCAGGAACGTACTTTTGGGATTTCGGACGCGGAAAAGAAAGACGCGGTTTCCTATCAGTTTGAAATTGATAGCCTGGCTGCTGGAAAATATGATATACAATTGCTTGGCAACGGATTTGTATCAAAGACGGTTTCGGCTGATCTGACCAGCGATAAGGAAATCAAGCTGACCTCGGAACATTTCTATGCAGGCGATGTGGCGGCGGACAGTAAGCTTACCATTCGCGACTATAACCGCTTTGTATCCCTATATGACGCAAAGGCTTCTGTATTCAGCGGCGTGGACTATAACCGGGACGGGAAGTTCACGCAAGACGATTTGTATGCAATCATTACATCTGCAGGCAATCATATTGAGCCAGACACGAAGGGAAATGTCAAGGCTGCGCTTACTGCGAAAAGTTCTTCTGCAAACGTCAAAAAAGGAGATACGTTTACTGTTACTCTCACGCTGGACGCAGGCAGCGAAGAAGTCAACACTTACTATATCAAAGGAACCTATCCTTCGGATATCGCAACGCTGACAAAAGCGGAATGCGCGGAAACAGCAGAAACAAATAAGGCAATCAATGAGACTGGCGATGGCAGCTTTAGGCTGCTGAACAAGGTTTCAGTCGGAAGCGAAAAGGATATATACAAGCTGACCTTCCGGGCTGAAAAGGCAGGAACATTTAAGCTGGCATTTACAAACACAGAAGGCGCATTGGTTTTTGATACCACAGATCAGCTTCTTAATATTACCGCGCAGAGCGATTCCATTACCGTTACCGCATCTTCCGGGGAAGGCACTGGCGGAGGCGGCGGAGGAGGTGGTGGTGCCACCACTCCGTCTAACCCTACAACACCGTCTAATCCATCCAATCCATCAACGCCATCTACACCGGGAACAGATAACAAACACCATGCCGCCTATGTAACGGGATATGAGGATAACACAATAAGGCCAAACAGCAACATTACAAGAGCAGAGGCCGCGGCTATGATTTCCAGAATCAGTGCTGATTTTGATACCAATAAAGAATATGATGTATCTGCTTTTTCAGATGTTGGCAGTGAAGAATGGTATGCCGCAAATATCGGCTATGCCGCGCAAAAAGAGATTGTCAAGGGGTATGAAGATGGTTCCTTCCGCCCCAACGACAGTATCACCCGGGAAGAATTTGCTGCCATGATTTGCAGATTTGTGAATTATGAAGCTGCCGTTGGCGAGAGCTTCACCGATGTACCTGACGGTCATTGGGCAAAAGGTTATATCGACGCAATGAAAGCAAAAGGAATCCTCAGCGGTTATGAGGACGGTTCCTTTGGTCTTGGCAGGCAGATTGTCCGGGCAGAAGTGATTGCAATGATTAACCGGGCGCTGGGACGTACGCCGGATGAAACCAAATTCGTTGCATATGTAACAGAAAACGGCTACCCCGCAATGGATATAGAAGGCCATTGGGCAGCCGCTCAAATGCTTGAGGCGGTTGTATCTCATGATGAGATTTTGCTCCATTAAAATAAAATTGTGCTTTGTAAAAAGAAACGCATTGCAGTACAGCCTTCGGGCTGTGCTGTGATGTGGTATTTTCCTGTTTTTAAAGTATTTAACCAACTGCTAAATGTTTTAAAAATATGAAAATACAGATGGGAGATAGACGATATGTATAAAAGACTGATTTCCATATGTACGCTGCTTTTGATGCTATTTTGTCAAACGATACCCGCTTTTGCTTCGTCCCCAGAGATAGACTGGAGCAAGGTGGACACCGAGAAAATCAAACGGACGGCGTACATCCATGCAAGCAGCACAGATCCAGACGCAGAGCCGGATTCCTGCACAAACGTGTATGCCGGTGAAGATGTGAATGTGTATGCGGCAGTTGATGCGCCAAATAAGGGAGAAAGCGATGAGGAATACCAGTATAACCTCAACAGTTACGTTGTGAAGTTTTACTTTGATCCCGCGTTTTTTGACCTGGTGTACAGTGACGCCAAAACACATGCTAACCCCTCTCTTACACAGGGCAGCGGCCAGGTTGCCATCAACTCGCTGCTCCCATTCCAGACGCTGGGGCTTACTTTTGAGGATGCCAAACGTTATGGCGTAACAGGCTGGTCCGAGAACGAAATGGACGGTGTTTTAGTGGATTATACGGACAGGACGCTGCCGCCTGTTTCGGTACAGAATATCTACGGCAAAGACTATATGGTGGTGCAGGGCGTATTTGTGCTGCAGGGGGAAAAGACATTCTTTCCGGAATCCGGTATAGCTACCAACTGGTACAATCTGTGTAATATTACCCTGCGTCCCAAAAGTACCGCAAAAGGTTCCACAGAGGTAATGGTGGAAACCGGAGCGATATCCAGCGACGGCGTCTTTGAGCTGATACCTAAGCACAAAGCAGGTTATCCATATACCTTCAAGGATTCCACCACAGTGTTGTACGGCGGGTATCATCAGATTGTCATCGGCGATACTGCGCCGGTGCATCCGCCTGTTCCCGATAAAGAGCCTGGATACTACATTTATCCGGAGAACGGGGACTTGACGGTACATTTGACCCCGTCCACGGAGGGAAGCGAAATTTTTTATACCCTCGACACCAGTGTGCCGCGGTACCCGGACGATGAGCGGTATGAACGGTATGATGATACAAAAGGCATTCAGATACCATACACCTCCACCGTCCGCTGCTATGCCAGAAAGCTGGTCAACGGAAGCTATCGGTACAGCTATGTGATGGATTACAACTATTTCATTGAGCCGCCCGCGCCAAGACTATATTTTGATTATGATAGTGCAGACCATCCGGTGCCGTATTACTACTACACCGACAACAACCGCTTTTCGGTCTACGCCACCGACAAGCAGACCACAAACGGCATGATTGCCAATATCCACGAGATCTACTATACCTTTTCTCCCGCTCTGACCACGGACGACATTGATTTTAGCGGTACGAATACCGAGCCGGATGCGGGCTGGGTAAAACTCAGCAAGATGAGCCGGGAAATTGAAATTGATAAAACAACGCCTGTCAGATTGGTAACAGTCAAAGGCACGAGCCATGAAGATGCAGAGTTCAGTTCCATTTCGTTATATATGCTCTATATTACCCCAGCCCCGGTAACCGCGGAGCCTTCGTCCAATCCTGGAAGTGCATCACCGTTTGACGTAACTCTGACCTCCGAATCTATAAAATCCGGTGCTGAGATTTGGTTTACCACAGATGGCTCCGACCCGAGGACCCATGGGATTCGTTACGAGGCGCCCATCAAAATTACAAAAAACACTACAATCCGCGCTGTGGCGGTATTAAACGGCGTGTTCAGCGTGACAGCTGCGTTTGATTATCTTTTTGACGTGACACCGCCGCTGACCGTTTCAGCGGTTCCTTATCCAGGGGAATATTATGAATCGGTGGATGTATATCTGACCGCCGGCGGCGTTGACGATATTATCTACTATACAACGGACGGCAGCATTCCGGATGCGGACAGTTTGGTATATGACAAAACGAAGCCTATTCATATAGAACAGGATACAAAAATACAGGCTGTTGCCGTATCAAAGGATGGGAATCATAAAGGGGATTTGGCAGAGTTCCGCTATACCATTCTTCCGGAAGCGCCGGTGATTGTTCCATCTTCCACCCAGTTTAACGAAAAAAGCAGCACGGTAACCATCTTCAAACCCCATCCGGGTGATGCATACCTGCTCTATTACACAACAGACGGCACGGATCCACGAACCTCATCCACCAGAAAACAGACGGCCGCCAATCAGGCTGAGATTGTCATAAGCAGCAGTACGGTTGTCAATGCGGTGATTCAAAATAGTTCCGGCCATTACAGCAAGATTGCCGCGGAAACCTATGAAGTGATATCGGGCAGACCGGTGCGGCCAGAGACAACGCTGCGTCCAGGCGTCTACGTTTATGAGAACAACAGAAACGAACCATTCACAACCTCCTTCTATACACAGCCGGATGGAGTAACGGTTTATTACACCATTGGATACGGAGAAGTGCCGGATAATCCGCAAAAGGGAGCGGACGGAACCTTTGCGTTTCACGGGGAGGATATTCCGGTTACAGGCAATACCATCATCAAGGCTATTGCGGTGGATGAAAACGGAAAACAGAGTGATATTGGCATTTTCTATTACACCATAGTGCCGGAAGGACCGCAGATACCGGAAAGTACGGTTTTGCCAGATATAGACGGCGTACTGCTGCCCGTGAAGGGGATTGACGGTTCGACGGTGCACTATACCATTGGCAAGGTGGAAAACACCATTACGCTGGATGGATTTCAGGAATTCTGGATTGACCCTGTAACGGGAAAAGCATACGCGGATGCAGATAGAACAAAGGAGCTCGGAAATCCAGCACCAGCAGATGCACAGAACAATTCCCCGTTTACGCTTACTGTTTATGCGGAGCTTGACGGCGTCAAAGGCGATGAAAGCAAAGGAACCTATACGTATATTGCATACTCTGATACGGTTCTTCCGCCGTATGCGTCTGTCCCTTCCGGCAGCTATGACGAACGGGCTATAGATGAGAACCAAAACGGCGTGATTGACGACGGGGAGGACACGGTTTTAAAGGTTCATCTGTATTGCCTGACAGAAGATGCAAAAATTTACTATTACGATACGAAGACCCCTAATAATGTGCAGAGGTACAATGGCGCCATCGATTTGAAGGATGACTGTGTCATCTATATGTACGCGGAAAAGAACGGAGTCAGAAGCAGCGAGAATCTTGTATTTTACAAATTTATACCGTTGCCGCCTGTGATTCGGCCCGTTTCCGGTATATACAGCGATAAAATCGATGTGGAACTGATTGAAAACCCGGCTTCGCCAAAAAGCGCAAATCATACGCTGTTTTACAGAAAGAGCACGGATATCGGTGCGGAAGATACCCGGTACTTAAACGGCAAAATCACGTTGGAGCAGAATACGATTCTGAAAGCATACACTGTAAAGGACTATAACATATTTGACCCTGCCTCCGGCATACGTTCCGAGGCAGTATATGAGTATTATTTGTTCCCAGGCTCGGGAAAACCTGGCGGCGGAAAAATATATGTCAACAGCCCGTTTGATTCCAGAAAGGTCTTTGCTGTAAACGAGCTTTTGGAAAATCCATGTAACCAGGGGATTAATTTGAACACGGCATCGGGTTATTTCATACGGTACCAGTATGACGTCACTTTACAGAGCGGGGAGTCGTATTCTGTTCCGGAAAACACCTTCCGGCCTGGGCAGAGTTCGCCCATATATCCCTCAATTTCATGGGATGCCTTGAAGATTACTGCATGGCTTGAAGATGAAGAAGGCAATTTGATTGCCGATTCCCTCACAGATTTTCATTACCGCTTTGTTGTTCTCAATAAGCCGGTATCCAGCCTTGCGGAAACAGACGAACGCGGTAACCCAATCCTATATACAAAGGGCACGCAATATCAGTTGATCAATGAATACCAAGACAGCGAACGGAATATAAAATTATTTTATACGACAGATGGTTCTGATCCAACCGATCCGGAAAAACGCAAGGAATTTAAAACGGGAGATATGCTCTCCTTGCGTACATCTACGACACTTCGCGCAGTATATATGGAAACCTGTGACGGATTCAGTTTCTTTGGCCCGGAAGCAAAATATATTTATGCCATCAAATCCTCGGCCGGCGGAGGCGGCGGTGGAGGCAGCGGGAGCAGACTGCCGATTGACAATACTAGGAAATATACCAAAGATATTTTCGGCAATGAACACCCCACCCACATTGGTTATATCAACGGCTATCCGGACGGCAGCGTGCGGGCAGACGGAAAAATCACCAGAGAAGAGATTGCCGCAGTATTATACCGCGTAAAAAATAAAACCTATGACACGCCGGTGGCCACAACGGGAAAGGTTTTCCCCGATGTTACGGTGGGGCGGTGGTCGGTATCAGAGATTGAATATCTGGCGCATTATGAAATTATCCAGGGTTATCCAGACGGTACATACCAGCCGGAACAGAATCTGACACGGGCAGAATTTGCAGCGCTGGTCCGCAGGTTTGCCCAGTTGAAAGCTCCGGAGAAACCGGAATGTATATTCCCAGACGTGAGCGACAAGTTGTGGGCATATGAGGATATTCTGGCGATTTATGACGCAGGACTTATCAACGGCTATGAAGACGGGACTTTTCGGCCGGAAAACGAAATCACCAGGGCAGAGGTCATGAGTATTATCAACCGTATCCTTGACAGAAAACCAGATGAGGAATATATTAAAACCCTTGATTTTAATCCTTATACGGATTTAGAGTTAAAGCAGTGGTATTATGTGATTGTCCTAGAGGCAACTATTACGCACAACTATTATCTGGACGAGAAGGAAATCAAAGAATATAAATGGGAGGATTATAAATAGGAAAAATTGGAACGGTAGCTAGTTTTCCGGCGTATTGAGAGGCAGACGAAATGAGAGAAAGAGAAAAATGATATTACTCTCAATATCAAGATAGAAGATACCCTCATCTCCAACTGCTAACTGCAAGGAGCTATTTTGTTCCATCGCCGTTTCGTAGTTTTCAGGCGGGTAATACGATGCGCCGTTAATCGTGTATGCCGTTCCGTTTTCCTCGTTCGTTTCGACGATTTGTCCCTCTGCCTCGCCAGTGCTGACATATGTTTTTCTGAGCACTTTTCCCTGCGGCGGCAGTGTTTCCGTTATCGAAAGTAGCAATCCGGCGTTTATAGAAATTATAGGCTATGCCGGCGCAGACTTCGTTATCATTGATTTGGAGCATGGGCCGAATAGCATACAGACAGCTCAAATTTTGGTGCGTGCGGTGGAGGTGACAGGCTCAGTGCCAATTATTGGGGTTAAGGAGGGTAACGATTCGGTAATAGGAGAAGCCCTTGATATCGGTGCCGCCGGAATCCAGGTACGGCAAATTTTGAAACAGCGGTGCAGGCGGAAAACGTGATAAAAAGGATGAAATTTGCTCCAGAAGGGGAGGATTGAGTCTGTCGTTTGGTGCGGGCTGCACAGTATTCGGCGAACGGCAGGTTTAAATATTTTAAACGTGCAAATGAAGCGGTAGCGATATTACAGATGGAAGGTATGTCCGGGATACAAAATCTGCATGAAATACTCCAAGTTCCTGGAATCGACGTGCTGTTTATTGGTCCTTACGGCCTCTCGCAATCACTAGGGCTTACGGGGCAGATTGATCATCCGCTGATAGAAGAAAAAATACACAAGATAACGAAAACGTGTATGCAAAAGGGCGTTGCCACAGAGATTTTTGCATATTCACTCATTTCATCAAGCGTATCCTTGTAATCACCTGTAAAATCACAGATATATTCAATTAGTGCTATTTTAACAAACTACAACTACTTCAACTCAGCCGATATATTTTCTGTTAGAAGATCTATTTTGGGGAATTTTAACACAGAAATACCCCAGCTATATGTAGTCCATTTTTTCTAAAATGTGTATAACAGACTGCTCACTTCAACGATACGGTTCATCAGGCAGCGACATTCCTTTGACTTGTGCATAGTGTGATTTTATTGCCAGCACTTTTTTCACGGTTGTATATGCAAAAATAGAGGGTATACCTCTTAAAAATATTTCTGACGTAATGTGTTACCCATCAATATAAACCTGTACTTCATAGTTCCATTGCAAAATACCCGATACCACGATAAGCTGTACCGTAAATTGGGGGTTCACGCCATACTCTGTTTTGGCTTTATATATCAAATTATCCAATGTACTTTTACTATTTTCTTCGGTGCAGTTCGCGCATAGGTATTTTCCTTTTGGCAAAATCTTTAACCCATCTATATCCACATAGCGGATGCAGACAGCAAAAAGCCTTGATAATCCGTTTGCGGTGTATATACC
>CABSKZ010000032.1 GCA_902478395.1 uncultured Eubacteriales bacterium
TCCGTTTTGCCGGAAGGGCGCGTCACCCTGCCGGTACTGCCGGAGATTTGAAGCAGCGACGTATCGCTGGAATGATACGTAATTTGTGAACCCTTTTCTCCCGTTGTAACCAGGTGCAGGTCGTTTTTAATTTTCTCCGGCTGTTCCCGGCTGATTTGCTCAAACCGGAACGCCTCCATATCCGCCTTAATTATCTGCGCATCTGTCGGCGCATCAAACACTTGCAGTTCATATAATCCGCACTCCACCAATTCCGGATTGGATATGGTGAACTTGAAATACCGAAATTCAGCCATGTCCTCCAGCGCAATTAACGTCACCGCTTCCACCGGCATGGTTCCACTTTGCAGAAGCATAAATTTCTTTCCATCAAGTGAGATTTCCGCGCGGTATTCTAAAGGCGTTTTTCCATATGGCCGGAAGCGGATATGTGTCACCTGCTTTTCGCTGCCCGTGTCCAGTAAAAGATACGGCGCGGGCTCTGTCAGCACAGGCTGCCAGCCGTGGTTAAAGTCGGCGTTTACCGCCGCCTGCGCCGGATTTGCAGCCGTTTGGGTGCTTCCTGAAACTGTTGCTTTCTCCGCAAGATTTTCCCCAATTCCCGCTAGTACGTTAATTGTGAATTGCTTGGTACGCGACACCGAGCCACTGGTTACCGTAGCCGTCAGTGTTACAACGGTGGCTTCCGCTGGCTTTGGCGTTACGGCCGCCCCCGTTTCGTTTATCTGGATCACATCTTCATCAGAGGAGGTCCAAGTAATTTTTGTTCCGTCCTTGCCGCTCATCGGAAGGGAAAAACCAGAGATGATATGATCGGTGTGTTCCAGCGCCAGTGCGTCATAGGTGGCCTGCACAAGCGCCTCATCAGAAAATCGTTTCAGCACCTTAACCGTAATGTCCTGCTCCACCTGATAGTCATTGAAGGATATTGCCGCAGTGAGTGCAGCCTGGGCGTCCTCACCCTCAAATGGCGGCCGGTTAACCGTCGCGCTGACGCCGTCGGCACCAATTGTGATGACGCTGTTATCTTTGCTGCTCCAGCTGATATCGCTGCCATGCGGTCCTTTTGCCGGAAGCGTGAAGTCCGCGTCTATGCTTTGCAGTGCGGGCGCGAGCGTCCCACTGACATATACTGCATCCTTCGCTGTCACGTCCTCCGGCTGCCGAGATATTCTTAAATACCGCAGGCTGGAGGTCTTACCGCTGCCATTCTGCTGAAAACGGAATGCAGCCGCGTTAGACCGCTCTCCCATTAGCGCCCAGCCGCTGACCAGCAGCTTATTGTCATCGTCCAGATATACCGCGAAGGTATCTGTGGCAAAGTCGACTACAAACTTCATTTTCCGCCAGGTTCCCCGGTTGTATGTAATTCTGTGTTTAACCTCTGCGGACACGCGCATCTCAAGCTGTGTGTCCGAATTGGCGCGCGTATAGAAGTTAATGACCTGCTGGCCTTTGTCGTCCATTAAGGTGAACTGGCCCTCGTCGATATTCAGTTCCATTTCTATCACCACGTTGTCATAAATCGGCTCAAACTTCGCGGTGATATCTGGAATACCCAAGTCTCCGGCTTTGGATATGTGCGCCGCCGAATCCTCGAACGTGATGTTATGACCTGTGTTTTCCAAGTCGTTCAGGTTCAGCTCTATGTTTTGCGGGACACCGTCGAACTCTTCATCGAGGATGTATTCAAATGCAAACGATGGGACGGGAAGGGAAACCAGCAACACGCTGATGACCAGAAGAAGCAATTTTTTACCTATCCTCATTCTTATTCTCCTTTCGTTTCCCCAAACAGGGACAGCATCCGGCGAATCATGACTGCACCTTGCGCGCGGGTCGAATTGGCCAACGGGGCAAAGGTGTCCTCCGTCATGCCTGACACTATGCCAAGCGCCTTCGCGGCCGCAACAGGCCGGACCGCCCACGCGGCGATATCCGCCTTATCCGTAAACTGTTCCAGCGTTTCCGTACTGTCTTCGTACGCCCCATTTTTCAGATGATATGCCGCCATGATGATTTTCGTCATCTCCTGACGGCTGATAAGCACGTTCGGGCTTGCCATCCCGTCGCCGCTGCCGTTTATCAGACCGCTGTCCGCAGCCGTCTGAATGACCGAGGCGAACCAGTCCGATTGCCGTACATCCACAAATGCGCCCTGATAATCCTTCGCGGGAAGACCGAGTGCGCGCACTACCATTGCAATGAATTCTGCACGGGTAATCGAGCTGTCCGGCGCAAACTGCGCGTTGCTGATGCCATTTACGATCCCCTGTTCATACAACTCCTGTATCTCTTTGCGCGCCCAGTGGTTCTCTATGTCTCCAAACGCCGCGGGCGGTTGCTGCGCAGGCATCTCTCCCGTACCGCTGCCACCAGAAGTACCTCCCGGGCTTGTTCCTCCGGGGCTGCTGCCTCCGGACGAACCGCCCCCGCCTCCTGTGCCAATCTGTTGGGATACCTTGCCTATTAGGATGGTATCGCTGTTAAGCGCGTATATGACCAAATCGCTCCCGTTCCTGCCGACTGCGTGCGTAATGCCGTTTACAAGTACCTCCGCAGCGGCTTCAAAGCTGTTTGTTCCAAGCGCCGCTGTTTTACCGTCCGGCACGGTGACGCTTACTCCCGCATGCTGTGTCACAACAATTTTCACAGGGCTGTCAAACGTAAGCAGGCCGCTCTGTGTATTCATCGAAAAGCTGCCGCTGTTTCCCGGCGGAACGGCCGCCGGCGAAAATACCGTTCCATCCCATCCGCTTCCGCCGGTGATGACGGTTCCTTCCGGAATGGTGACGCGAATGCTGTAGTCGGTATACTGGTAGGAATATGGCACGGTGATATCCATCTGCGGAGCAGTCAGAAAACGGTTTCCTGTTTCCGGGTCTGTCTCGACCGGAACATCTCCGCTATTCTGTGAGAAACGAATATAGTCCCCATTTTGGCTAAACAGAATATTGCTGCCATTAAGCTGGACCGACTTAACCGCATTACCGCCTTTAAAAATTGCCGGAATCTCCGTGCTGTCCTTTTCCGACTCGCTGGAGAGAAACAGTGTTTCGCTGCCGATTTCGATTTTCAGGTCCCCTATCGGCTGTTCCGCCTCAAAGACAGTTTCTCCCTTATAATTCAGGACACTTCCATCCGCAATGGAAATACTTGCGATGTCCCCATTTTTATTCATTTCCACGTAAACCATGCGGGCGTCTGTCTCAAAGTCTCCGAATTTGCGGAGAACCGGCGTATCCTCATGGGAATAATAGTAATAGGAAATATCATTATCTATCGTTAGTTTTAGCGCCGTTGCCGTCGTCGTTCCGACCTCCATAGCAATGCGGTCAATTTTGGGAACGATGTTCTGCCCCTCCTGATAGGGGAACAGAACAGTATCATAGGTGATGTCTCCGGCGGTTTCCTGCACATAAGACAAGTATTTTGATTCAATTGCGTAGCCATATCCATCGTCAAGCTTTCCGTCAAGCTTTTCCGGGTCGGCGGGAACTACATAGATATTCGCGCCGCCTGCAAAATTCGATTTAGCGATTTTTGTATTCTCATCGTAGGATATTTTTGCGGTCGGGTGCATATGCCAGGTCATGTTATATTTATTCACACCCGTACTTGGCGGCGCGCTCACATGGTCGGACACGATAAAGAAGGACGGCCGCACAAACAACACATTCCGGGTATGGCGGTAGATATTGGTGCCCTGCACGTTCGCGTCGTTCCAGCCGGTGAACATGTCGAACCCGTCGTTGATAATCATCCGGCTTTCTGACGGTGGCTGCGCCGCTTTTTCATTCAAAAACGACAGTGTCTGCGGAATATCGTTGATTTCAATGGAGTTCTGTGACCGGGTCAGATTTTTCTGCCAGTAGGCTATCGGGTCATTGTCGTCGTAACTGGCGACACCGGTATCTGTAATCAACCTGCGCCCGTAGCCGTAAACCGTCATGGCGAGCGCATCCGGATGTGCGTGGAATCCGCCCGTCCGGTTATTGATAAAGGAAAATACTGCGTCAGAATCCCACGAGGTACGGAATATGCCAATGTCCCCTGCCGGGTAGAAACGGGAGGTATAATCCGGTTTTTCCCCGTCCTCTCCGCTAGTTGTGACATAGCGCAGATTCTCCCGGATATCCAGGTCCTTCATCTCCTTATACCACTTTTCAAACGTGCTTTTCACCATATGGCCGCCGAGCAGCGAGGTATCGCCCCATTCCGACATTTGGAGGTTCGGGTCCGTCGCATTGAAAAAGTATTCCACCAGGCGGGGAATATCCCTCTTTAAGGCCTCCGGAACTTCCCGCCCAGCTTCCTCATAGGCCTGCCGCACCGCGAACAGGTTGTTGATAACATGGATGACATAGTGGTTGGAGCCTTCCAGATAGGTATTGTCCGGGTAGACCAGGCCATTTTCGTCGTTCAGGAGGTAATTGATATTTTCCGTGACCTTGCCCCACCAATCCTCATTAGCCATAAGCTCCGGGAAAAACCGCGCGAACTCCGCGCTGCGGATGCCCAGATTATCGATTCTCAGCTTGCTCTCATAATATTCCTTATGTCCGGCACGCTGCGCCATTTTCATCAGCGCGGTAAACGCCTCCGGCGTCATGAACTGGCTGTCGATCAAGTAGGATATGACAGCCTGTGGATTTCCGTAGTCATATTTCCCCTGGGTAATCATTTGGGAAATGGCGTGGTAGGCGTAGTACTCATTTTTGGTAAACCGATATTCGTTTATCATCGGGTCCACCCAGTAGGAACGGGAGGTCCAAGCTGACCATTGTTCATCCTGGTCGGGCTGCGGAGAAAAATCGTATCCGCCCGGAACGCCGTAGAAGGAATAGGTCATATGTTTGATGCTGTTCCAGGTGAGTGTCTCCTCGTCCCAAATCTGCCGCCCAGCATTGAACACGATAATATCCTGGCTGCCAGTGGGGGAATTGGTGCTTCCGGTGACGACTATTCGCGCGGAGGTAACGTCGTCCGTGTCCTTAATGCTGGAAATGTCGAACTTTATGTATGCCCGCATATTGTCCTCATCAACCGGGGCGCCCGTATCCCTGACCTGCAAGGCCGTCTCGGTGCTGTAGTTGCGCTTATAGTAGCTTCCTGCGCGGATATAGGTGTCCCCCACCGCGGGCAGGATGCGCTTCGAGCCATTCACCATCAACTCCAGCACTGGGCTATTGCCGCTTTCCTTGCTGTCAAAGCTGGCGATATTTCCCCCTTTATACCGGCTCATCAGCATATAGGATGAGGGTCTTTTTTCGTTAAAGCCCGCGGTAATATCAATGCTGTAGGTCTGTTTTTCACCGCTCACCGCAAAGGTGTTCAGGTATTTTTCCCGTTGGGAATAGTTCCATATCTGGTCTATCGTCAGGTTAACCAGGTTGATGTCCCGCGCGGTGGAAAGCTCTGTAACCGGAATGGTATTTTTGTTTATACGGTCCCGGTAGTAGGCTAAGAACGCCTGCTTTGCCGCCTCGATATCCCCAGCTTTCACATATTCCCCGACCTGCTCCATCTGGCTGTTGTAAGCATAATTCAGCATCGGGGCAACGGTCCACGTACTCCCGTTCCAAACACCGAAAAACGCTTCGTCCGTAAAGATATCCGGATCCTCTATCGGCGTATAAACCGCGGGAACGGTAATTGCAAACACCCTGACGGCGCTTGCGCCGTTCTTGGTTACAGTAGCAGTTAGATTCACCTGTTCGTTCTCGGTATAAGATCGGGTCAGCTGCCCGGTGTCGGAAAGCACCGCCGGATTGTCGGACTTCCATGTAACCGAGGTGCCATAGTCTCCCTCGTCCGTAAGGAAGAGGTTCGTCATGATATTGTCAAGATCTCCTAAATATAGGGTGTCGGCCACATACCGCACCGCCTCGTCGTCACTGAATTCGTGCAGGACCCGGACTGCGAACTCCTTAGTCTGAATAACGGTGTCCTCCCGGATTTCTGCGGTTAGGATGACTGGCACGTCTTCCGCCTGCCGTGTGACATTCACCGTGAGGAACCCATCAACCAGATTTGTTTCGGTAACCGGTGGAATTTCGATGACATCCGGCCGGTTGCTTTCCCATGAAATTTCACTGCAGTAGGTTCCGACAATCGGCAGGTTGAACGCTTCCACCGCCTCGGACTGGACCGTCAGACGGCTGCTGTCAGTATTAACCGCGAAGTTGGAATCGCGGTAGACAGAAAAACTGTCGAGATACATGCCGTTCATATCTGTTACCAGTTCAATCCGGCCCAAATCGTAACCGACCTTTTCGTAGATAAAGGGCCACTGGTTGGTTTTCAGCACGTCGTCAAACCAGACGTCGCAGTTATACTGCACCATATCCATACGGATTTTCACATCGAACCAGACGCCCTTCTGGTATTCGACACGACGTTTGTCCGTCCCATCAACCCGCAGTTCCATGCGTCCATCAGATTTGAAGTTGAACATGACCATCGGATCGCCGGCATCCTGCGTGAAGATGCTGAACGTTGTGCTCTCCATGATTTTTAGCCGGGCCGTTAGATAAATAATACCATTCTCTGGCTGTGGCATATCAATAGTTATGCCGGATTTCGTAAAAATACAGCTTTTCCCATTGCCGTTATCCGTAAACTCCGTATCTGCGCCGCCTCGAAATCCATTCGGCATAGTTCCCTGCGCCAGGTTTTCCTTTATAAAATAGTGATAACCCAGGCTTTTGACGACCGTCACCTGGAAATCTTTCGCAGCGCTCAATCCTTCATATACAGCAGTCACTGTCAGTACGACAGGCGTATCTGCCGCTTGGCGGGTGACGATTGCCATATCTCCCTCGATCCGAATCACCGATTCATCTGAGGAACTCCATGTGAAAATGCTGCCGCCTTCGCCTGTCTGCGGAAGGGTAAAATCCTCCTCAATTTTGGAAATATCCCCAAGGCTTAGATTAAAAACATCCTTTGCGGCAACGCTTTCATAGCTTGTGTATACACGGGCATAATCCAGATACACGGAGCCTGTCGCAGCACTTCCTGCAAACCGTGATGTCCCATATACCTTTACGGTTGTGATGGCCTCACATCCGGAGCTGTAATAAGGATGGTTCTCGATAACGGGAATTGCGGGGTCTGCCCCGTACACGGTCACGGTTCTGTCAAGCGTGTTGACCATGACGCGGACCGCCGCGTTCGTGCCGCCGCTGGCACGGGCCACCTCTGCATAGTCGCTGCTGCCGCCCGCGTTGACTGTTTTAGCGGTGCGCGCCTGCAAAGCGGCGCCAAACCAGCGAAATTTTATTGCTTCGCGCCCCTGGGCGTCTGTCAGCACAACGAATTCCTGCGCCCGGTCCGTTCCAGCGCCCGGCCGTCCGGCGATTTCAAATATCACCTGCCCTGCGGCCGGAACAAATTCCCGCGCGATATAGGGGGTTTCCGCGCCGTTTGCGTGCACAATTTCCAACTCGCCGCCACTAACGGAAATGCTGTTTCCATTCCCCGCGGCGCCTGTATATGCCGCCCAACTTTCGTCCAGCGAATCCCCTTCAAACTCCTCCTGGAGAATGTATTCCTCTACCGCCGCCTGCGCGGTCAGAAATGCAGGGAAAACACCCAAAAGCAACGTTACCACTGACAAAAGAGATATCAATCTTTTCATTTTTTACCCTCCATGTATGTTAGAACCCCTGTTTTCCGGGCCAGTGTGTTTCCTTTTGCAACGGCGATATGCCCTGTGCATCTTTCCAATAGTACAGGCGGATGTCCCGCACGGTTTCTGGAAGGCCCGTCAATTTGGGTTCGAAGGATTCTGTTTGCCCCGCTTCCAGACTGACAGGTTCTATCGCTGCACTATGAAGCACGCCCTCTGTGCTGTAAGCCGCGAGAACCAGAACGGCGCTTCCGCCTATTCCGGACAGGTCGGATGCCGTTACACTCACGCTCGCCTCCCCATGCTGTACCGTCCATTCCGGTTCAGAAAAGGCGGGATAGCCTATATCGGGAATAACCATGTTTCCCGACTGGACGAAGGGAACCGAAAATCCGTTCACCGTTACGCTTGACAGCTGTTCCGGCGCATATAGCCGCAAGCCTGCCGCCACCTGGCCGGAAACCTCCATCGCTCCCTGTTTGATACGGACCGACAGATGCTCCAGCTTGGTATCGCATGCGATCAATTGCTGCTTTCCGTCTGACAAGCTGCTTCCGTTCATGAGCAGATATGCCGCGTTTTCATCCGCAGCATAGGCTGTCTGCGCGTTGGTTTCATACGTCCCGAACTGTCCCGGTGCGGGTTCCGCCCGATCAGACTGGAAATAGAACCCCGGCGCCTTCCCGCCGCCGAATTCAATTTTCATTCCAGTGCCAGACACCGCGTCTAATGCCGTTAGCTTCGGAATGCTCTCATCCCCCTCGCGGACCGGATAGAGCAAGGTATGGAACCGGACCTCTCCCGCCGCCTGCTGGCGGTAGGAGATATATGGCCCCTCCACACCATAGCCATACCCCGCCGGGGCAGACGCCTCTATTTGTTCTGTCTCAAGAGGAACCACATGGATGTTTGCGCCTGCGGCGTAATTGGTTTTTGCTGCTTTTGTCGCGCCGTTCAGTGAAATGTCCGCATCAGGATGCGCGTGCCAGGTCTGATTATAAGAATTCACTGCGAAATTCTCTGGCGGTGTCATTTGATCGGATACAATCCAGAAGCCTTCCTTGAAGAAGAATACCGTCCGCTTATGGCCGAATACCTGGCTCCCGTCCCGGTTTGCTTCATGATACCCTGTAAATACGTCGAAAGCCGGATTCACCGTCATTTCTGTTTCGGAATACGGTTGGTCGGCCAAAACGTTGGACTGGCTTGTGACCTGCGCGGTTCCGTTCACCTCGACCGTGTTATGCGCAACCGTGGTGTTGCGCTCCCAATTCGCGACCGGGTTGCTGTCGTCATAGCTCACCAGCCCTGCATCTGTCAGAAGGCGCCTGCCGTAGGCATAGACCGACAAGTGGTTCGCGTCTGGGTGGGAATGAAAACCGCCCGTCCGGTTGTTGATAAATGCGTACAGAGCATCGCTGTCCCAGCCGGAACGCATGATTCCAATCTTACCCACTGGATAATGCGTCGACGTGTACGCCGGTTTTGTTCCGCTGCTCCCCTCGCTGGCATAGTACAATATATCATCCCCACCGAATTCCTGCGCATATTGCAGCAGGGAAGTGCGGGACATGTGCCCGCCGCTGGTTGTCGTATCGCCCCATTCCGAAACCTGCCCGTTTGGGTCGGAGATGTCCATGAAGTACCGCATGAGCTGCGGAAACTTTCTATCCAGAACCTCGGGGGCTGGGCGGTTCGCCTTCTCATAGGCCTTCTTCACGCTGAACAGGCCGTTTAAAACGTGCACAACATAGTGGTTGGAGCCTTCCAGATAGGATCCGTCAGCATACAACAAGCCATTCGTATCGTTCAGCAGGTTGTTGGTATTGTAGGTCACCTCGTTCCACCAACTTTCGCTGTCGGCAAACTCTGGAAACCAGAGTGGGATATCTGCGCTTTTGACGCCCAGATTGTCAATTCTGTGCCCGTCCAGCCGATAGAGCTGGTCGCCCTTGCTCCAAACCTGTTTGAGAAGCGCCGTCAGCGCCCCGCCTGTCATAGACGGACTTTTGGAAAGCATGCGGATAATGTCTACAGGCGAACCGTAGCCATATTTGCTTTGGTTGACCGCCAGCTTCAGCGTCTGGTACGCATACCATTCATCCTTCGTCTGCTCATACTGGTAAATCATTGGTTGTACCCAATAGTCTCGCGAAGTCCACGCGAGCCATTGCTCATCCTGGTCCGGCTGCTGCCGGTAGTCGAAGCCGCCGGCCAGGCCATTATAGGAATAGGTCATGTGTCCAATATCGTCCCAGGTAAGGCTATCTTCCGACCAGATTTGCAGACCCGCCTGAAACAGCATGATGTTCTGCGCACCGGCAGTCGCGTCGGTAGCACCTGTCAGCTTGATTTTCGCGCTGGTTATTTTATCGGTATTTTTGATTCCTGCCACGTCAAATTTTAAATAACCCCGCATGTTGCCGGAATCGACCGGTTCGCCGGAGTCTCGCACCAGAAGAGTTTCTTCGCTGCCGTAACACATCTTCGAAAAGTCCCGCGCGCGCACGTAGGTGTCGCTTTTTGCGGGGAAGGTCATGGTATTTCCGTTCACCACAACCTCCAACCGCGGCGGAGCGATGCCCTCCCGTGAGGAAAAGGTTGTGGTTTCCAGCCCTTTCGTACGGCTCATAAGCAGATACGTCGCTGTTTTGTTAGCGCGGAAGCTGGCGGTAATGTCAACCGTCCGTTCCTTTATGTCATTATCCACCGCAAATGTGGTGATATACTTCTCCCGCTGGGAGTAGTTCCAGATCTGGTCAACCGTCAGCTCCACCAACGAAGCATTTTTTTCTGTAGCAGGCTGTGCCTCCATGTCCTTCTCTTTCCAGTATTCTGAAAGATGCTGTTTCGCGGCGGCATAATCTCCGTTTTGTACACAGGCGCCAACTTCACCGAGTGCTTCGTTGTAGGTATAATCCAGCTTCGGCTCTACGCTCCATCCGCTGCCATTCCAGACGCCGAAAAAGGCTTCATCTGTAATGACATTGGGATCCTCGATTTCCATATATTTTGGAAGGACCGTTACCGGGATTATTTTTTTTGCTTCCGCGCCGTTTTTTGTTACCGTCGCCGTCAGGATAACCTGTACCTCTGTATGCTCCGGTTGGTGCACCAGCCCGTTTTCCGCTACTACCCCGGGTGCGTCTGACATCCAGCGGATTTGTGTCCCAAACCCTCCGTTTTTCGCCAGAAACAGGTTATTGATGACTTCGCCGCTATAGGGAATTTCAAGGCTTTGCGCTACCCAGTCCGCCGTTTCCTGATCCGTAAACGCGTGTTTTACAACCGTCGTAAATTGAATCTGCCATCTGTACGCACCCTCTGTGACGGTCGCCGTAAGTGTTACCGGTGTATCTTGCTCCGGCCGCTTTACCGATGCGGTTTTGTACGTCGCAGGACGCTCGGGAGGGATGGCGCTGGTGATCTCTATGAGTTCAGGACTTCCGCTTGTCCATTCGATTGCAGATTGGTAGCCGCCATGAGTGGGGAGCGCAATGTCCTGTATTGTTTCCTCCGGAATTATCCCTGACAACGCAGCAGAGTCGCTCCAGACCGCTTCCGCGGAGTCACGGTAAATGTTTAGGGAGTCAATTTCAATCCCTTGCAAATCGGAGGTGAATCGGACACGCGCCAGATTGTCAAATGCTTTTTCATACTGGAACGGCCAGTTTTCACCAATACAGGTTCCGCCCAGCCAAACCGACAGGGTATTGTCCAGCATATCCACTCGAATCCGCAGGCTATACCATTGCCCCTTGACATATTGGACACGTTTTTTGTTGCCGGAATCGACCCGGTGCTCCAAAACAGAATCTTCCTTGAAGTTTAGCAGGAACATCGATTCCCCGCTTCCGCCCGCATAGACCTCAATTCCGCCCGTGTTGAACACCCGCACGCGCGTTTCAATATTGATAACGCCGAAAAGCGGGGCTGGTGCCGACCATTCCAGGAAAGAACAGGTTTTGACCGTACCAGAAACGATTTCTGTGTCGTTACCGTGTGTAAATCCTTCCGGAACATTGGCCTCCGAAAAGTCATGGGAAGCCATAATATGGCGGGTTGTAGCCGCCGGCTGCTCGGAATGGACACTGATGCCGCCGAACCAGACGGTTCCATGTGTTTTTGTTCCGAAAATCCGCGTCGCGCCGCCTAGCCTGATTGCGGAAATATCATCACAGGCGGAAGAGAAAAAGCTATGCTCGGACAAAACCGGCGTGTCCTCTCCCTGAATGGATATTGTAACCTTTTGCCGGGCAAGATCCAGCCGCACCTCTATTTTTGCCGGCTGCGCTGCGGTTACCTCCTGATAATCCTTTGTGCCGCCTGCGTTGACCGTATCTGCCGTATATGCCTGAAGGCTGGTTCCGAACCAGCGGAACTTGACCGCAAAGGCGTTGTTCGACCCCAGCACGGACAGCACGTCCTGCGCACGTTCGGTTCCACTGTCCTTCTCCGTCTCAAAACGAATAACAGATACCCCCGATTCTACCGGAGAAGGAATGGTAACGGTTGGCTGCGCATTCCCCGCCGCCGTTACCAGCT
Source organism: uncultured Eubacteriales bacterium (assembly GCA_902478395.1). Classification (GTDB taxonomy): domain Bacteria; phylum Bacillota; class Clostridia; order UBA1381; family UBA9506; genus CABSKZ01. The sequence continues at coordinate 12,179 of CABSKZ010000032.1, forward strand.
CCAGCTTGCCGCCGCTTGTGCGGACGGTATTCCCTTTTGCAGTATTTTCCACTGCATATGACGGGGGGATTGCCCCGTCAAACGTTTGGTTTACCACCTCATACCATTCTGTTTCCGCCCATGCAGTTCCCGGCAGAAGCAGACAAACCACGGCCAGCAAGGAAATGAAACGGCGCATTGACATCGCAATCCCTCCTAGTTTAAATTTAAATACCTTCTCCCCGCAGGAGCACGCTGCTTCGCTGCGCGCTCAATCATCAGCGGGCATCAGGAAAGATAGCTGTCCAGCGGTTTGACCGGAATTGTCTTTAATGGTTTTATCGTATCGAGCCCATCCCATACGAAGAATTTCACCTTGTAGCCAGCTGTGTTCTCCGGAAGCGTGAAGGTCAGGCCGGAAAGTGCCCCTTCATTCTGATTCAGGTTGATATCCGCCACACTGCAGGCTTCCAAACGGTTGTCTGGAGAGACCAAGGCTGCAATTACAGCGCTTGTGTGCGGTGTTTCCCCAAAGTTGAACATGCTCAGATCAAAGGATATTTTGTCCGCCTCAGAACGGTCGACGTCCGGGGAAGAGATATTGTCCATCATACCATTGTGGGTTTTGTTATATACCAGAATATTGCTGATGGCTGTATAAGCCTCGGTAATATTTGCCGCAACCCTTGTTGTACTGCCAAAGGTAAGGGTATTGAGCGTATCCATACCTGTAAACGCCACCTGTGTCCCGGCATCAAGGAGCTGATTGTTTACATAGATATCGTATGTTTTGTTAACCGTGTCAATCACCATCTTGACGTTTGCAGTCAGTGCACCATCCTCTCCCTTTGTCATCGTCCCTACGGTCGGATAGTCGCTGCCGCTGACACGCCGCTGCAGGTTAGAACCAAATACCCGCAGCGCTGCGATGTATGACGTAGAGGTTCCGACGGCAAGGATATGCTGTGCCCGCTCACTCTGGTAGGACCGCAAGGTAAACTCCAGAGTGAACACGCCGGATGCCGCCGGAATGGCGATTTGCGCCGTACGCTGCGTAAAAGCGGTGGCGGACGCAGAAGATTCCAGCGTTGTCGTAAATTTCAATTCACCGTCTTTTACCGACGCCGCATGCATGGAAGTCGTCCCGGTTTCCTTATCAATGCTCACATCTGACACATCCTGAAAATCGGACCGGTAGAAAAGGACAGGCTCAGAGCCGTGTTCCGTTAGGAGCAGATTGTCATAGGTAATTGAACATTCCGTAGCATTCGCACCCAACATCGCGGGGCCGGCCAGCAAAACGCTGTTCACAGTATGAACATCTGAAAGGAATGGGAGCTCTGGCGTTGTCATCGTTTCGTTGATATATACATCAATTCTCTGCAGCTGTGGGTCAATATCCAGCTTGACGCGGCACTTTCCGGATTTGATTGCATCCGTTCCAATGGACACATACTGGTTAGCCGCATTCCGGTATTGCAGGTTCCCGCCGAAGATCCGCATCCGCATCAGGCTGTCTTCGCCTGAACGGAGGTAGATATCGCCGGAGCGGGTCGCATTTTCCTTACTGATATCAAATTCTAGATTGAAGCGCTTCGACTGCTCCGTAAAGGGAATTGTCACCGTGGGTGTGGGGCATCCCTGTTCTGAAGCTACGGCGGCATCCGCCTCCGCGGACAGGACCAGCGCGCCGGAGGCCGTGTCCGCCGCACAGGTGAAGCCTGCTTTTTCCGGCGTCTCCACGGTATATGTAAGCGGTTTGGAGAAATCCTCCTGCAGGATGATGCCTTCTTGCTCGGTCAGATAGTTGTTGACCTGTGTCACCTTGATCTCGTCATACCAAATGTTTCCTTCACTCCACAGGGAGGAGGCCGCAATTTTTGTCACGCCGCCGAACTGCAGCCATGAGAGTCTGGGCGTTGCGGCAAGAAATGTATGCCTGTCGATGACTGGTTCAGCGCTGTCGTTTACATAAACGGAAATCTGCTGTTTATCAAAGTCCATCAGCAGCTTAATTTTTGTGTATTCATCATAGGGAATTTCTGCGACCGCTTTGTAATTATTTATTTCATCGTTAATTTCCTTCGTCCTGGCTTCCAAATTTCCTCCAAACAGCCGGAAATTCGCCGCGCCGCCAGCTCTTAAAACATCCTGGCTTCGTTCGGTCCCCTTATCGCGTTTCACCTTGAACGAAACAATAACCGCGCCGCTGATCGGGGAGAAAGAATACTTCGCGTTAACATTGGTATTACCATTTTTGTAGTTGTCATTGTTGAGCGTAGACGGATCCACAAGAAGCTTGGTTGTCAGCTTGAGCGCGCCATCCTCTATACTCTTGGAAAAGACTTCCCGCTCTGCCTCTGCCTCTTCTACGTAGGTCCAACCCTCTGTTGGAACTTCCGTTCCGTTGAAGCCCTCATAAGCTGTTTGGTGAAAATCCGCGAATATGACCGGGGAAACCGCGAGTGCCAGCATCAGCGCCAGCAGGATTGTGACAATTCTCTTAGACATAATAACACACCTTTCTTTTGAATGAGCAGTCTGTCCTATCAAGTGTCTTCCGGATCTGTGACACAGATTTCTTCTTTATTATATCGTCCCCGCAGATATGGGGAATGGAAGGTAAACGCTGGCTCGTAATCGACGACCGCGCCGTTTACGCGCGGCGGCTCGCTGTTTGACGCGTTAAAATACAAGGTGTCTCCGGAAATACCGCTATAGGTCACGGTGTACCATCCGGAAACGACGGTGTCTCCTATCATAAGCCTTGATTTCTTCATAACTTGCCCGATAAATTCCTGAAAGGTTCCCGTCCCTGTTTCAATGACCGCCACATCAAACCGGTCATCAAACTTCATAAACGTCTGGTCCTCATTCCAGGAATATGTACCGATAGCCGGCCGCAGCATTACATTCGCTTTTCCATACCGCAAAAACACAGCACCTGCTTTTTCTAACATTTCGTCCGGCGGCGCAGTAATGGCCACACCGAACTCCTGGGAATCCATGGTTTTGTCTGGGAACCAGTCCGGGTCTACGTGCATGTATGAGCGCGCCTGTTGTGTTAGCAGCACCGTCTTGTGCTGAACGCTCCGGTACGGCTTATGGATGCGCTCGCCATCCTCCGATATGCAAACCGGAAACACAAGCGCGTGTGGATTAGACGAAAAAATGAGTCCCTGCCAACGCATTTCATTGCTCAAATGGCTATGGATCGCCAGCGGATGGTCCATCTGCGTTCCCATAATATAGTGCGGCGTAACGTAGCTATAGCGCACCAAGCGGGAATCCGTGTCGCACAGCAGTCCGCGTTCCGTGCCCGCCGGGCGGGGAAAATAGGGCCGCTCCTCACCGGGTTTACGGGAGATATATTCATATTCGCCCAGCCGTTCCCGGCCTAGCGCCATCTTCCATACATGCTCTGGAAGGCTGTAATCGCTGAGCAGGGAGTTGTAGTAGGCGTGTACGCCGTTACCCTCCCCACCGAGCAGATACGCCGCCATAGTGTACATCGCGTCGTATTCCCCCACCCAATCGTACCGGCGGGGTTT
>CABSKZ010000033.1 GCA_902478395.1 uncultured Eubacteriales bacterium
GTACAAAACTGCTCGGACTGCTCACCAAGCGGTTTCAATTGCCGCAGGTCGTCGGCGCGCTTTTGGCGGGCCTTCTGCTCGGTCCGGCAGTGCTGGGAGTTATCAAGGAAACAACGTTTATACACGCGTCTGCTGAGATCGGCGTGATTGTTCTGATGTTCTGCGCAGGCATGGAAACGGATATTCATGAGTTGAAAAAAAGCGGAAAGGCCGCGTTCATCATCGCCTTAATCGGTGTTATTGTCCCCCTGATTGGCGGGTTCGCCGTCGCATATTTCTTTAACCGGCCCGGCGTGATTGCCTCCGACGCTTCTGGCAGCCTGTTTCTGCAAAACATTTTCATCGGCATCATCCTCACGGCAACCTCCGTCAGCATCACGGTGGAGACCCTAAAAGAACTGGGAAAGCTAAAAACCCGTTCGGGAAACGCGATTCTGGGAGCGGCCATCATCGATGATATTCTCGGCATCATTGGGCTGACCATCGTCACCAGCATGGCGGACACCTCCGTCAGCATTCTGATTGTTCTGCTGCGGATTCTCGGATTCTTTCTCTTTTCGTTCGCTGTTGGTTTTGTCTTTCTAAAGCTGTACCGGAAATTCGAAAATCCGGACGCAAAAGGGCTTCACCGCTACGTCATCCTCGCGTTCGCCTTTTGCCTGCTGATGTCCTATGTCGCGGAGATGTGGTTCGGTGTTGCGGATATCACCGGTGCGTTCGTCGCAGGGCTGATTATCTCCTGTACGCAACGGACACAATATCTGGCGTCTAAATTTGACGTGCTGTCGTATGCGTACCTCTCCCCGATTTTCTTTGCGAGCATCGGGCTGCAGGTTCAGCTTCCAGCAATGAGCACCAACATTCTATGGTTTTCGCTTATACTCGTTATCGTCGCGGTTCTGACAAAGGTGGTCGGTTGCGGGCTTGGTGCAAAATTGTGCCATTACCAAAACTACCAGTGCCAGCGCATTGGGGTCGGAATGATTTCGCGCGGCGAAGTCGCGTTGATTGTCGCAAGCAAAGGAACGGCGCTGGGGCTGTTGGGAAGCAGCTTCCTCGGTCCCGTAGTTTTAGTGGTCATCATTACCACCATTATCACACCAATCCTGTTGAAAATCGTTTTCAAAAAAGGTCCAGCCAATACGCCTCTGGTTCAAGACGGCTTTGCGAAATCCTACGAGGAGCTGGACAAATACCGTGCCGGCGGCAGCGCGGACGATTCCGCACAGCTTTAACAGGACATCTGCAATCTAAGAAGGGCGATTTTCTGCGTTAATTCATTTTCATGAAATGATGATTCCGCAGTTTTCATCATGTGGAAAAATAGAGCAAAAATGTTTGTGGATAAATGCAGCAAAATTATGATTGGAAGATTGGAGCCAGTCGCTTCTATCGGTCTGCACACCCACAAGACCAGCAGTGAAATTATTTATATTTTGAACGGAAGCGTTCTAGCTTTATTTGACGGGGCGGAAGAACGAGTGGATGCCGGAGTTGTACATTACTGCCCGAAGGGACATTCACACAGCCTGATAAACGACGCGGAGGAAGATTTGATTTTCTTTGCAGTCGTTCCTGAACAATGAATAAAACAGGACATTCTGTGAACTGTCAATATAGAAAAGCCCCTCTCCTGCGTTTCAGACTGCAAGAGAGGGGCTTTTTCTGGCAAGCAGCTTAAAATTCATTCAATACTTCGTGGCCTTTCCGAATCGTGCCGTCCTTATTGATAAAGCAAAGGTTTCCCGCATAGCCGACTGGTCCGTCCTCTTCCGTATGCAGATCGGGCATACGGCTGTACCAAAGCGCGTGCACCACACAGCCAAGTCCACACGCCTTATGGGCTTGTAGCGTCCGTCTTACGATTTCCGCCCGGCGGTCGTCGTCCAAAGCACCCCAGCAGGTTTCTGTCGTAAAAACGGGTTTGTTGTACTCGGCGGCAACCGCCTTCAGTTCATTCAGTTCTTTTACAAAGCTTTCAACCGGCAATAGTTCCTCGTCTGGTTTCAATTCAGAAAAATGATACGGATGCAGCAGGAACACATCCGAGATATCGGCAACATCCGCCAAAACCTCCCTGCTTGGAAACAGGCTGCTGACACTGCAGGGCTGCGACGCGCCCGCTTCTTTGCACATACCATATATTTTTCTGAGCCACGCCGCCTCATACGGACGGATAAAGTCCGTAAACTCATTTTTATCCCAAAAGAAGGGTTCGTTACAGATGTCCCACAAAAGGATGCGCGTATCGTCCTTGTGGGCGCCGACAATTTTCTCTATAAACGAATTGAACCTGTCCTCACTTCTGGAAACAATGTTTGCCCCTGTCACAATATGGTCGATATAAAGGCCTCCAAAGTCCTGAACCTCATCGTGCCATCTGTTGAAAAGCACAGGAATGGCCAAAAGTCCAAATCGGGCACAAATTCGCAAATAGGTTTCGAACTTTGCCGCAAAAACATCCTCATTCAAACGGAATTCTTCATAAGAGAGCCAAATCCGGATCGTGTTAAACCTGGGGAAATACGCTTTTCCAAGCGCCAGTTCTTTTGTGATTGTCTCCTCATCAAACATACTCCAGACTTCAAATACCGTTCTCGCGTAGCTTGGGTTATAGTTAAATCCCAGTATGTTGCTGTATTCTATCATTGATTCCTATCTCCATTTCATTTAATTTTTCAATGAGCATGGGGGGCGCCTAGCCCCATGTATCCAACAAGGAAAAGCGGCAATCTTTTTCACGCTGCACATTTAGCGTCCATCGACTATCACGACAGAATCTGCCCGGCTATTGAAGCGGAAGCGTCTTAGCGGGCCTATATTGCAGTGTGTACCGGCTTTCACCACAATACCGTGTCTTAAGCACCAAATCAAATTTATCCGTGCTGTATTCCGGCAGCAGTACGCTTACCTCATGCTCCGTTTTATTGTTATTGGCACTTACGTTTCCCGTTTCCCAGTCCAATATATGTATGGAATCTCCGCCGATTTCGATCGATACCGATACGAGAGCGCGCACATCGTTCACGCTGTCATTCAGCAGCCAGATTTCCGCCGTAAAAGCTTCTCCGCCTGTATAGGAGAATTTTTTCAGCCTCGCGCTCGGCATCACGGGGCGCAGCGCGTCCCGCACCGCATAATATGCAGGTTTTGGCCGGGCCGGATAGCTGATGATGGAGTTGTTTGCAGCGGTTTTCCACGGTTCATTATAGCACCAATTGAGCGCCATAGAGCAATACGGCGACTGTCGCCGTGCTTCCTCAAAAATCGCCTTATAGCCTTCACATTGCAGCCACTGGCTTTCCCTGCAAAGTTCCTCAAGATTTGCCGCAGGGCCAAAATACCGTTCCAGAACTGCCATACAAAGCCATGTATCAAGTTCCATATCCCAGGCACCCAGCGCATGGTGCGTTTCCCATGCCGTCCCGGCCCTTGGCGGAAACAGCTCCTTTTCAGGAATAAAGCTCTTTAGATATTCCGGATCCGCCGCGCCTGGCACTCCGAATTCTGTATAGGCGGTATACCGTGCACAATTGAACATCTCGTAAACCTCTTGCTTTGTCTGCCGGGAATAGAACAGGTAACAGCCGTGCCCCATCCCCATCAGCGGCGAGGTCGGAATAAACGGCGTTCGCCTGTCCTCCTCATAACAGATTTTGTCCAGCAGCCGCAGGGCATGGGACTGCTGCGTCATCCCCGACCAGCTGTTAAACAGTTCATTTCCGCCGCACCAGAGGACAACCGACGGATGACGCCGAAGTTCGCGCACGATGGAACGTGCCTCCTGTTCCAAAACACCTAAATATCGGGAACCGTTCCGGTAATTGTTGCAGGCCAGCGGAAATTCCTGCCAAACCATCAGCCCCATTTCATCGCAAAGCGAATAAAAGCTTTCCTTATTTATTCCCGCGCCGCCCCAACAGCGCAGCAAATTCATATTTGCTTCTTTTGCGAGACGCAGAAGCGGTTCATAGGTGTTTTTTGAAACAGTTCCTGTAAAAATCTCAGGCGTTACCCAGTTCGTACCCTTTGCAAAAATCCGGCGGCCATTTAGGCTGATGGTAACCGGAGGCACACGCTGCGTTTTTGGAAAATCATCCGGCTCTTTATGAGAACCTTCATTCATCACAAGCTCGACCCGCCGGAAACCGACCTTGCCCGTTTTTTCACTGCTTTGCGTCCGCACACGCCAGCGATAAAGAGACGGCGCGCCCTGCCCATTGCACCACCACAGTTCCGGATTCTCAATTGTGAACTGCGTATCAGTCCCGCTGTAAATACAATCTCCTTCCGGCGAAAAGAATTCAATGACCGGTTGAGCGGCACAAGCGATTTCAAAGTGTACTTGGGCGGTTTTATAATCCCCGCTCAACGTATAAAACGGCTCGCAGCGGTAGATATCATCCTGTTTTCGGGTTTCCAGATAGGCGTCGTTCCAGATTCCCGAAGGGATTACACGCGGGTGCCAGTCCCACCCGTAGCTGACAGGCGGCTTGCAGCTTGCATCCGCCTGCTCCCGCCCTTCTTGTGCACCTTCCCGCTTCGGGTGGGGATGAATGACGATTTCCAGAATATTTCCTTTTCCCTTCAGTAAGGCCGTAAGGTTTCGTTCCACTGGCGTGAACATTCCCTCCTGGGAAAAAACTGGTTGGCTGTTGAGCAGGATATCGAACTGATAATCAATTCCGCCGCTCACAAAATAAACTTCTTCGCCGGCCGCGGCTTCATACACAAGTTCCGTTCGATAACGCCATGTGTCTGGCTCCAGTGCAGCATACCTTTTAAAGTTGTCCGCAAAATTAATATCACCCCATTTGTGAAATTCCGCATAATCATTTTGAATATTGCCCGGAACTTGTGCGGGAAACCAGGCATTCTCTCCCACCCGGTTTCCAGTCCAGTTCTGCCTGTAAATCATTTGCCAGCCTCCTAATATTCCTCTTTTTCCAAAATCATATGCCGGTATTGCCCGGGTGTTTTCAATTCATATTTTTTAAACACACGGATAAACGAATTGCTGTTGTTAAACCCTGTCATTGCGGCAATGGTTTCAATGACAAGATCCGGGTTTCTCAGAAGCTCTTTCGCCTTTTCCACCCGGTATTTATTGATGTAATTGAGCAGGCCGTCACCGGTATTTGCGGCGAACACGCGTGAGATATAGGTTGAGTTCAGTTCCAGTTCGTTTGCTATATGGGAAATGTTGAGATTTATATTGTTGTATTCCATTGCAATCAGTTCCTTGATATTTTTGACGAGCTGGTTCTCATTTTCGTGCATACTGTCTTGAATCTGCTCGCAAATTGCATCGATGGAAGCAAAAAATTCTTTTTTTATCTCAGCAGCATCAAAATTCTGGGCCTGCCAGACACGCGGAAGTTCGGAAGCTTTCATGCCCTGAACCTGGCATTCTGCTTTATATACCGCCGCCGCAATATCCGAAACGACGCACCGGAAAATATCTGCCGGCGCGGTAGACTGCGCGTGGTATTTTTCAAAAACATTGCCTATAATCGCTTTGGCTCCATCGGCATCGCCGGACCTGATGCAGTCAATCAGCTGCTGTTCACGGTTAAAGGAAAAATAATATTCATAGCTTCCGGTCTCTTCCGTTATCAGTTCCTCATAGAACAACAGGTCCTTCGATTGTCTGAACACGAGGTTCTGAATGCTCGTTACCATCTCGCTGTAGCATTTTGGAATGCTGGATAGCCCCTTGCGCACCATACTGGACCCTACCGCCAGCTCCAAGCCAAAATTATTTAACACGGCCTTCATCCCGCAGTCGATGATTTTTCCAACTGTTTCTTTATATTCTATTTTTTCCGTCTCATGAAAGTTGACAATGGCGCAAATTGTGCCGTTTATTTCCGCTATGTATGCCGTATAGCACTGGTTCAAAAGCTCTTCAAAAATGTTCTTGATGATGAGGAACAGCAGTTCATATTCTTCTCCTCCGTCCTGCCCTTCCTGCTGTTCATATGCGTAGAACCCTAAAACAGAAAAATATTCTTTACTCAAGTCCAGCTCGCACATCTGTTGAATTTTCTGTGCTGAACCCCCGCTGTCAAAGCCTTGATTGACCAGCTTTGACAGAATACTGGTCCTGACATAATCCTGCTGCCGGTACAATTTGGAATCAATCTTATTTTTATCGCTGATTAACTGGGTAATTGCGTCCAGCAGGACCTTGTCCTCTTCATAATCCGCGCTGTTTTTCAGAAGCTTCTGTTTCAGCAGCAGGTTCAGCACAACCTTGACCGGCTTGTACCGTTTCCGTGAAAAATACACCGCGCATGCGATACCGGCAAATATGCACAGGCCGAGCGTAACCGTCATGATTTTCTTAACATATGACAGCTTTTCATACGCAAGGTTTTTTTGGGTTATGCTGATATACCGCAGGCTGTTCACCCCTGAATATGTTTCACGGATATGATACTTTTTACCGCCATATTTAAGTTCCCCGTTTTCAATTTGGCCGGACAACCCATCGAGCAGACCGGCATCGGCTTCCTTATCCAGCGTAGAAAAAATCAGCCCGTCATTTCCATCCATAACCGCAAAATCGCTCTTCTCGTTAACTTTAAACGCAATATCACGGTACCGGTCTTTCTTGACGTTGGCAACCACAAAACCTTTTGGCTCACCCCCATACAGGGGAATGGGAATGACATAGCTGACCGCGTCATAAATATTGACCGTATCGGTCTTATAGGCGTAAGAGATGATTTTATTGCTCTTTGCGCCGCTTATGATTTCTTCCCATTGTTCCATACCAAACCGCCCGTTATCAGGAATAAAATCCGCAACCGACGCGCGGTCTATAAACCCGCTATACCGGATGATACTTCCGCTGTTTCTCAGATAGATATAGTAGTCGTCAACCGAAGTAGCCGTCGCTTTATAGATAGAACACTTTGTAACGAAATCCTTGAGTACGAGACTGTCATCGGCTGTAAATTCCTTTTTATCCATCAGCTTTCCAAGCTCGCTGTCCAGCGCTATCTGTCGCGACAGGGCATATACCTCATTCGTGATATTGTCAAAGCTGAGCTGAATCTGTTTCAGCACATAATCGCTGACGGCATTGATGTCGCCGCGGATGATATTGGCGGCCGACAGATAAATGCCGTATCCTGCCACGACCGGAATGATAAACACAAGCAGATAGGATACCAGCCACTTGAACATCAGGCCGGCGTTGTTCTTTCTAATGAATTTCATTGCAGAATCCCTCCCTGTTTCTAGTTTATCACAGCCGGCGCGGCCTGTTCAATGGCCATCGCTGAATTACCAAAATATAACTTTGTCGCGTGTCAGCCTGTACAGTGCTTCCATATAAAAATAGTCGGCATAAATCAGTCCAACATCTCTTGTTTTATCGGCATTATAATGCGTTGCCGCGTGTTTGAGCAGATTCTGTGTTTCTTCTGAATAATCCGCACATTCCGCTTCAAGCGCCTTCAGAATTTTTATGGCTCCGTCAAAATATAAATGCTTTTCACATTCCGGGACGTTTTTAGAAAGCTCTATCAGCCCACATGCCGCGATAGCTCCGGCAGAGCTGTCCTGCCCCATTTTTTCCGGCTCGCCCCTGAAATCAATTGGGGGCACGCCCCGGTCTCCCAACGCCGCGAGGAAATAGTGCGCGCTCCGCTTCGCGGCCTGCAGGTATGCCATATTCTGTGTGTAGCGGAAGCCCAGAACCAGGCCGTACAGAACCCATGCCTGCCCGCGGGTCCAGGAGGACTCCAGGCCGCATCCCTGCGTATAGTCCAGGCATTCCTCCCGATCGTCCGCAAGTGCCCCGGTTTCGATATCCAGCTTGATAATATGGTTTGCCGAGCCATCCTCACGCAGAAGGTGTTGGATGACCGTGGCCGTATGCCGCCGCGCCACATCTTCAAACCGCGAATCTCCCGTTGTCCCGCCGGCCCAATACAGCAAAGGAAGATTCATCATGTTGTCCGCTATCGTCCAGCCGCGTGTATCCTTGCCTGGAAGGTCGTTCCACGAACGCAGGAATGAACCGGTCGGATTGAACCGCGCCATCAGCACTGTTGCAGCACGCAGGGCGCGCCGCCTGGCGGTTTCATCTCCGGTCAGCCTGTAATCCGCGACAGAAGCAAGACTCCACACAAAGCCCACGTCGTGGGCGAGTTTTTCCGATGCCGCAAAAGCGCCGTCCAGCCGTTCTTCACAGCGGCGGGCCATCTTTTGAAACTCCTCCTCCCCACTTTTTTCATACACCAACCACAGGATTCCCGGCCAAAAGCAGTTAATCCAGTGAAATATGTTGTCTGTCAATTCATATTTGCCCGCATAGGCGATGTCCGGGAAGGAAGCGCCAATTTCATCCGCAGTTTTCCGGATTTTCTTTTCCGCTTTCCGCCAAGCCTCCTCCGCCCAGTTTTTCACACTTTCAACCGTCATTCTGTCAGCCCTTTCTTTTTAAAGTTACCGTATAGGTTCTTCCCTTTTCTGTGGCAACCGTCAGTTTTGTTTTGCCTTCTTCCGTTCCACAGCTGATTCCCGCTACATTCTCGACCAGTTCAAAATCGCCGTCCAGTAAAAGGCTGACCTGAATATTTTTTTGCTGCGGTTCGCACAGGGACAGCTCAATGCCTCCGTCAATCGTTTTATAATACACAATACACGGTTCATTCGCAGTGACAATGCCCGCTGTTTTGCTGTAAGAAGCGGCTTCCGTTTTCCCCGCCGGATGGAGTTTGATATTGTTTACGATGGGGCCATACAGCGTGGTTGAGTATGCAATTGTCCGCATGGAGCTGTCTTCGTCCAGCACATATTTCTCCTTGTTTGTGTCGACTGTGGCGTTGCTGTGGACAATGGCCAGCTCGATGCCGTCCTCAATCAGTCCTGTGCCGCTGAAGGCGGCGTTCGGCAGCAAAAGCTTTGTGGTGACCCATTCGTCTGTATATTTATATGGCACAATTTCTGTCTGGCGCACGCCGGTTGACGACAAATAGCTGACGCTCCAATGGGAACCGCTCTCCGCGGCGGCATCGTCAAACCAGCAGACCTCCATTTCGACATCGCCGGAGAGCCGCTGCTCTGATACGGCAAACCCCTGCGCGCCCAAGGTCGCGTCCGCCGTAGCTACCCCAGTCTTCCCCTTGACTGTCACACCAATCGTCCTCAAAATTGTAGAGGAAATGCTTCTCGGTCGGATACCATCATAAAAGAAGTCATTCAGCGGCAGATGCGCGCTTAAAAACGCACGGTTCTCCGGCCAGAAAACGATGCCCGTGCTGTCCGTGGAGGCGTCGTGCACCGCTTGGACCGTTTTGCTGTTCTCCAAAATGGTAATATTCTCTCCCTGCGCGTACTGTCTCACTGCGTCCGCGCTTTTATCCGGCAGCACGGCATAAGCGTAGCTTTCATTCTCCGCTCTGCTGCCATGGTTGATGTAAAGCTGAGAAAAATTAGCCGTAAGAGGGTCGGCAGATTGCGTATTGGCCAGCATATACCAGCTGCCGCCGCGTTTTTCTTTCTTCAGTTCAACCTGAGCGCTTTCCGGAAAATAGTAGCCCACGTTATCGTTTGCAATCCACTTTGTCTCCCTGCACGTTTGCTCCAGTGTCAGCGCGTCGGAAACCGCTTTGCCGTTGACCAGAATTTTTCCGCCGTTGTTAACGCGCTGGTCGATAACCGTATGCGTTTCATTTTCCGACGCGCTTTCGATGCCGCTTCCAAGGCAGACGACCTCATCATCAAAAAAGAACCAGCTCTTTTGCGCGTTCAGCGGATATGATATCTGGGAAACATTCATGGCGGAAACGCCGCCCGTCCCATCCGACACGCCGCCTACAAACGGTTCGGCCGCGTGAAAATAGGAACGGAACCGGTACGGCATCTGGTCCTTGACAACCGTCGTTCCCGCAAGCCTGAACCAGTCGAGGCAGGCAAGGGCATTAGAATTGTACAGCGGTTCTGGGTCGTTTAAAATCCACATGCTGCCCTCGCCCATGAAGATACTCATCATTCCGTTTCCGGTGAAGGATTCCGCAACTGTATTCCGTGAGGAACCCATACGCAGGGACACATAGCTGTTATCCGTCTTATGGATTGCCGTATCGCCGGCATAAAAATATTTGTGGCCGGTATGCGCCTCTTTACCGCTTGCCATTCGGTTCAAAAGTTCCTGTGCCCGTTCTTTATAGGCTCCGTCCCGATTCGCAAGAAACTTCAACCCTTCTGTAATATGGGCGGTTTGCCCCTTTGTAAACGGCCCGCTCATCGTCCGGCCGCCAAGCCCCAAATCCCGATAACCGCGGTACATGGCCCAAGAAGCCCCTTCGCAGAGGGAATTTGCAAAGAATTCCAGTGTTTTGTCGTCCGGCATAAACGCGCTGCCGTCAAGATAATTCAAAATCGTAATTGTATCCCCCACGAACGAGCTGTAATACCCATAAAAGTCCAGCATCAGGTGCGCACGGTTGCCGTCATCCTCCGTCAGCCCTTCAAAGCTGCCGCTTGTTGCCTTGAAATTATCGAGAAATTCACTGACGACATAGGCGATGTTTTCTTCATTCTGCATCAGGACCTCATAATACAGATTTCCCTTGATGGCCCAGATAGAGTTTGAGGCCCCGCCGGACAGCCCTTTCAAATACCAGTCCTGCGGATGCTGAAGGCACCATTTCAGGCTGGTCAGGCTTTCCTGGTATATGCGCTCATCTATTTTCCCTTCCACACAATATAAAATAAAGCCGATCCTGGCGGGAATCGCCAGATTCCAGTACCACCAGTTTCCAGGCGTTTGGCGTTCTCCCCCGCCCATCTTCAGCACTTTGGTTTCAATGGCCGGAAGACCGCATTCGATGGCCTCAATAATCTCTTTGCTCTCAAACAGCGGCTGGTTTGGGGTAAAGTAAGCACATGCCATGATTTTCAGCCGTTCAAAATGATCCATTGCCGGAAATAACGCAGCCGGAACGGTATCATAATCGATGTCTTTCCAGGAGCCGTCTTCTGCCATGCTGTCTATATATTCACGGGCCAAATCGTGTACCTGGCCGGGAAGATAGGCGGAGGTCTCGACAGAAATCATGTTCTGCCGGATAATCCGGGCATCCTCACCAGGGCTTTTGGCGCATTGGCAGTTCTCCGGCGCGGCTGCTTCTGCAAAACAGCTTCCTGCAGCAAATAGGAAGCACAAAACGCAGACAATGATTTTTTTGAAGAAATCCATAGTATCACCTCATTCCACGTTATTGAAGGCAAGCACGTCCATGACCTGCCCTTTCCACGCATACATCAGCACCCAGCTGGGATTATTCGAACTTTCCGCGCCGATCAGGTCGGACATATCCATGGTTTTGATTTTCCCATGCAGACAGTCAAAAACATAGTGTGCCCGGTTTGTGAGCGGCCGCGACAAGTCAAAGTACCGTAGGTCTGTATCGTCGGCATTCATGCTGACGCAGACGATATTGCCATCGCTGCTGATGACTTTTCCATAATAAAACCAATAGGAATATGTAAAATTGGAATGGGACATGAACGGCGTTTTCATTGCACTGCGTGCCAGAACCTTCTCGACATTGTTGACCGCATTCTTCATGTTAAAGCCGCAGCGGATGACGTCACCCGCCTGGTATCCATCCAGCATCCCCGCCTTTTCGCAGACCAATTCCGTTTTTCCAGACAAGGAATATGCAGTCGCCTTCTGAACGACTTCCTCTTCGGAATTTATCACGTTTGTAATTTTTTCAATCAGATACGGCGGATCCCAAGTATTAATTGTGCTGGGCGCATCGACATTCTTTTTTATGCAGATCACATCCGCCTCGCCGCTCCGCGCGATATTATACGCGCTTATTTTGTAGGTCTGTCCTGAAACCAGGCTGGCCGTGGAAAGAAGCCCATAACTTTTGTCGTCGCCGCTCATGGTTTCCGGTACACCAAAAAGTGTTGTCCTGCTTCCTCTCAGCACGTAGCCGGAAAAGCTGTTCGCTTCGCCGGACCACATAATATCGTTCCAAGCAATGTCATTGTGCAGGCTGCTGTTTTTATTTTCCTTTTTCGCGTTAAAATATTCGGTATCAACGCGGGAAATGACGCCATCCGCATTCACCATAAATTTTACCACTTTCCCGATTTCCTGCACATTTCCGGTTTCCGCTGCCCCGAACCTTGTGGCAAAATAGTTCATCAGCTTGCTTTCGTCCAGCGGATCGCCGTCTGCCACAAGCCTATCTTTAAAGCTGAATATTTTAACGTTTCCGCTGTCCGTAAGCATTCTGGCCCGCATTGCGTTGCTGATACCTTCCGCCTTCGCCAACGCAATCAGAAAGCCGTACTGCATCCCCTCCCGCGATGAAACCGGCACAGCCGCCGCGACAGCTCCATTCTCGTCCAGTAAAAAACAGATGACGCCGCCAACTTCCGGAGCCTCGAAGGACTGTGGTTTTTCATCCTGGTTCATCAACTGCTTATAAAATTCTGAATAGGAATAGTTTTCTCCGTCTACGGAGCAGCCGTCAGTTGATAGCTCATCGACAGTCCCGGCAACCCGATTCATAACCCTGCGGACAGAAGTAAACCGGCCGGATTTATCCCGTTCTGAAACAATCAAATCACCTGTTTTGATTTCCCGAAGTTCAAGCGGCGCCCCGTTTTCTGTTACCTGGACATCTTGGTCTTTCAATTCAATGTTCAGCAGGTTATACTGGTCGAAGATGCTTTCCGCACCGCTGTTTACCGAGCGCACCAGCGTATATCCATATTCTGTAATAATTACAATGTCGTATACGCCGTTCCCGTCCGTATCGACCAGCTTGATTTTCCCATCCGCGATTTTAAAGTCCCCGTCCGTATAGCCGATGGCTGCAGCCTTGTTATAGAGTACATAGGCGGACTTTGAGACAGTTGCTTTTTCACTCTTTCCGGTTTCATCGTAATAGGACACCCGTGTTTTTGTTGTCGCGCCAGTGTCCAGGCTTTCTGAGCCAATCACAAGGACTTCCGTGCTGGAGCGCGCCACGACAGAAACCGCGACGCGGTCTTCTTTCTCCGTCCGGTAATATACATCCGCTTCCATTCCCAACAGTTCAAAAATTTCATCCTTGCTAAGCGTATTACTCCGGAGCAGGTAGTCGCCGTCCTTTCCCGAGAGTGTAAACGCATCGTCCGCCAGTTGGCTTTCCCCATTCAGGGCGGTATAGCCGCAGGCCGTTACCTGTCCTTGTATTTTTGACAGGCCAAGATATGCCTCGAGCAGGGTGTTATCCTTTTGCACGTCGTATTCTCCCGCCGTGCTTTCCGTCATAACGTCAATCTTAACGGCGTTTGTTACCAGCACCGCATATTGTCTGACATTCAGATACCCGCCTCCGGACGGCACGTTTTTCGTAAGTCCGATTTTTGCAGCTACCGCTTCTGTTCCGCCGCGTTTCTGGGCATATTCATAGTAGCCGAGCAGCTTCATCAGCATTCCAACCGCATCCTGATAGCGAATATTGTCATTCGGTAAAAAATTTCCGCTGGCGTCGCCTGCCGCGAGGCCGAGGCTTTTTACTGCCGCTATCTCATCAAAATATTCATAATCCGGCCCAACATCCCCAAATACCTGCCTGCGCAGCGCGGAGACGTCCACCCCGCTGAGCCGGGCCACGTAGGCCGCGAATTCTCCGCGCGTAAGGTTTGTGGTTTGTTCCTCCGTTTCCGGCATCACGCCGAGGTCATACAGCAGCCTGTACTGGTCCGGTCCAGAAGCGCCGCCGTCAGACGCAAACACCACGGCAGGCACAGCCAGCAGGCAGATCAACACAATCGCAATTAATTTTTTCACGCTGCTTCCTCCTGTGTCGTATTCATCAAAATTCCATACAGCATTTTTGCGGCCTGCGCCCTCGTCAGATTTTCCTGCGGCAAGAACGCGGCATTTTCATCTCCGGTCAGAACACCGGCCCGGAACATGGTTTCCACCGCCCCGGCGGCATAGTCTGCTATTTTGTCTGCGTCGGCAGGTGCGGCGCCGCTGCCTGTTACGTCCAGGAATATTCCGCGTTTTTCAAGCGCCCTTGAGAGAATGACTGCCGCATCCTGGCGCGTGATGGCTTCCCCCGTCCCGAACAGTGTTTCCGTTTTCCCCGTGACGAGTTCTTCGGTATAAGCGGTATACACATAATTTTCATACCACGCGTCTGAGGCTATATCTGTAAATGGGCATTTCCCGGATTTTACGGTATAGCCCAGTGCGTTCAGCACCATTTTAAGAAATTCCTCCCGTTTCACATTGCCGGCGGGATGAAACCGGTTCTCTCCCACACCGGAAACTACACTGATGGAGGCAAGATATTCGATGCTTTCCCGTGCCCACTCGGTTTCGTCCAAATCCGAAAATGTCAGCTTTTCTGGCTCCGGTTCCGGCGGGAGCGTCACCGCGGACGACGCTATCTGCGAGCCGCCCCTTCCTCCCCCGCTGCCACTGCTCTGGACACTTCCTCCCGAATTCTGGCTCTGGCTGAGCGCCTCCTTCTTAGCGTCTGAAAACGCTTCCCGGAACTGCACAAGATTTTCGAACGGGGAATGTTCCGCTAATTCGCTGAACAGGCGTTCCCGCTGTTTTGCTGTAAAATTCTCCAGTTCGGCATCGATATCAATCCCGATTGCATCATATAACTTGATAATTTCAGCGTATCCACCCCAAGACGCCGCGTTGAGCTTTGCCAGCACATATTTTTCGTTCAGCGCCTGATACGGCTCAACGGAAAAGAACGGCCGGTTTTGGAAAACTTCGGAAAGAAACGCCTTTGCCTCCGCATCCTCCGTATCGAATCCGATTCCCAGTATCTCCGCGTTTTCTTTTAAAACAGCCGCAAATTCTTCAGGTGAGCCGGCAGAATTGGCCTTGTCCAATGCCTGCACCAGTTGCGCGGCCCGGTCTGTTTCGGCAAGAAACGCATCTATATCTGTTATTGGGATACAGCCGGAAAGCATCTCCTGGAAGTATGCGGTAAGCGCTTTGTCCGCCGATGTGAACCATTCCTCGTCCAAGAGTACAAGGTCGTTATATTCCAGCAGTGTTTCCAGAATATCCGCACCACTATTGATTTTCTCCTTTAATTCCTCCGTGTAGGATGCGCCGCCTTTTGTAAACCGATAGGCGGCTTCATAGATGCTG
Organism: uncultured Eubacteriales bacterium; assembly: GCA_902478395.1. Lineage (GTDB taxonomy): Bacteria > Bacillota > Clostridia > UBA1381 > UBA9506 > CABSKZ01. The sequence continues at coordinate 15,155 of CABSKZ010000033.1, forward strand.
TCCTCATACCGCAAATGGATGGTATAAACGCCGTACGGTCCATCTTCCCCGACCGGATGCAGGTATTCGTAGTATCCGTCCGTCACCGGAACAATCTCCGCAGCGCTGACCGTCCCGGTCGCATCAACCGGAACGTCGTACTGGATGTTCAGCTGTTTTCCCGGAAACAACACTACAAGGGCGGCGTATGTACTGCTTCCCGCAAGCTGTCCGCTGATTTTAAAATCTTCTCCCGCACGTTCCGTTCGGATGGCTTCTGCCTGAAATTCATTCTCCGCATATGCCAGGCCGGACGCTCCCGCCCAAACGATAAGCGCCGCCAGGCACAGCAGACTTGAACACTTCATGATAAATGGTTTCATATGCTTCTCCTTTTCACTCCTTTATTTCCTGGGGCGGCACCGAAACAGCCGCCCAGAAATTAAGGTAATCCGCGGATTTGTATCAACTTTTACCGGCAAGTGAGCGGATTAGAGA
>CABSKZ010000034.1 GCA_902478395.1 uncultured Eubacteriales bacterium
AAACATTGGTTCTCAAATTCTATATTGTTATAATAATGCGGAGTTGAGAGCGTTACCAAAAGGCGTCAGCGGCAAACCTTACGTTTATCCTGACATTGACTTTGTAAAATCCTCCCTTCTCACCGCTTACATGGGCGGCATCTGCGGTTCCAACACTGGCACCTCTGTCATCCGCTTCTGTTACAACCAATACGACATTTCCCTCAACTTTAGGCGAACAGGTTTTATTGGCGGAATTGCAGGAAAAAACACAGCTGAAATTTCCGACTGCTATAACCGCGGAGGCGTTCACTCCTTAATCGTTACCCGTGATGAACGCCTGCGCTGCAACGCCGTCAGCGGTGGAATAGCAGGATTGATACAGGCGAACGCCGTACTGAAAAACTGCTATAATGCCGGCGATGTGAGAAGCGAAAGTTACATCAAGTATGACGAGGACGACCCGCCGGAACCACAAAAGCTGCTGGAAGCTCCCTACACATTTTCCGGAGGAATCTGCGGAATTTTGAAGGATGAATACTACACATTTGAAAACGTCTATCACGATATTGACACCTATACCAGCCGCATGACCGGAAACGGCCCGAATGTGATTCCGGGCATTTCCCAGAAAAGAAAAGCGGCTTTAAAAAACAAGGATACCTTTCAGGGGTTTGATTTTGAAACCGTGTGGACGATTGGCGAGGTTAGCGGATATGATTACCCCACTTTGCGCGGCGCTCCGGAAGGCGCGGCATAAAATTTGCGATTTGTTCATTTCCCGCTTGACTTTTCCAGCTATTTCAGTTATGATGGTAGTAGTGAAAAGCTGGGGAGCTGATTGCTGAGAGGGGACGTAAGTTCCGACCCGTTGAACCTGATACGGATAATGCCGGTACAGGGAGTATAAAATCAACAAGCTTGCGGTCATATCCTTTTGGATATGACCGTTTTTTAAGGAGGACGTTTTATGGCATACACAACACAAATGAACGCAGCGAAGCAGGGCATTGTTACCCCAGAGCTGGCAGCGGTCGCAAAAAAGGAACAAATGAGTGAAACAGAACTGCTGGATTTGGTTGCAAAGGGACAAGTCGTTATCTGTGCAAATAAAAACCACACCTGTCTGGACCCGAATGGTATCGGCAAGGCGCTGAAAACAAAAATTAACGTAAACCTGGGCACCTCAAAGGACTGCCTGAATCTTGATTTAGAAATGGAAAAAGTAAACGAAGCAGTAAAGATGGGGGCGGAAGCCATCATGGATCTTTCTTCGTTTGGAGACACACAGAAATTCCGCCGGAAATTGACCACAGACTGCCCGGCCATTTTGGGCACCGTTCCGATTTATGACGCAGTCGTCTATTACAACAAGGATTTGGATAAGATAACAGCCCGCGAATGGATTGATATTGTGAAAATGCACGCGGAGGACGGCGTTGATTTTATGACCATCCACTGCGGCATCAACCGAAGGACCGCGGACAAGTTTAAGAATAATAAACGGCTGACCAATATCGTTTCCCGCGGCGGTTCTTTGATATTTGCGTGGATGGAAATGACAGGGAATGAAAATCCTTTTTACGAATATTTTGACGAGATTTTAGAAATTTGCCAGCAATACGACGTTACTCTGAGTCTCGGCGATGCTTGCCGTCCGGGCCGCATTGAGGATGCGACAGACGCCTGCCAGATTGAAGAGTTGATAGAACTTGGAGAGCTGACTCTGCGCGCCTGGGCGAAGGATGTCCAGGTCATGATTGAAGGGCCGGGCCACATGCCGCTTGACCAGATTGCGGCAAACATGCAAATTGAACAGACTCTCTGCCACGGTGCTCCATTTTACGTGCTGGGGCCGCTTGTAACGGATATTGCGCCGGGCTATGACCATATTACTTCCGCCATTGGCGGGGCAATCGCCGCCACCTACGGAGCCTCCTTCCTCTGCTATGTGACGCCAGCGGAGCATCTCCGCCTGCCAACGCTTGAGGATATGAAGGAGGGCATCATCGCTTCTAAAATTGCGGCACACGCAGCGGATATTGCAAAAGGCGTGAAGGGCGCAAAGGATTGGGACAGGGAGATGAGCACGGCCCGGAAAAACTTGGATTGGGAGCAGATGTTTGCACTGGCTATCGACGGCAAAAAAGCGCGGCGATACCGCGAGGAATCCACTCCGGAGCACAGTGATACCTGTACAATGTGCGGAAAAATGTGTGCTGTACGGAATATGAATAAGGTCATGAACAAGGAATTTGTGGATGTCATGTAGTGAAGGGACACCGTTGTGTCCCTTTGAGCGTGTCGAAAAAGTCGACACGCTTCAAGTTGAAATCTGTCTTCGACAGCTTTCGCTTGATATCAAGGGCTTACGTTCGCACGAACGCTAACGCGTCCAGCCCTTGCAAGGAGCGGATTTCCCGGCACATGTCCGGGAAATCCGCAATCTCAAGTCAGAGGGGACTCCCCTCTGACAACTCCCCGTATTTTGTGTAATTTCTAGTTTTTCGACAGTCTGAGGGGCACCGTTGTGTCCCTTTTTTGTTGTTACAAGACTATTTTTCCTGCTGGATTCATATACTATCAGTGAATTTGTAAATTTAGGGGGAACACACATGGCAAAAAAAGAAATTCATTATTTTATAAATACCATCGGTTCACAGGGACAATACAGCTTCTACGATTCCAACTTTTCGGGTTTAAAGCGAATTATCCCACTGAGCTGCTATCCTGAAAGAGTCGTGCGGCAGCTGGTCGAAACGGCTTCCGAGCATGCCGCAAAGAAAGGCTACCGGACGGAAATCCTTCACGATTTTCTAACGAATGGTATGGAAGGCATCATCATTCCAGAGGCGGAAACAGGCCTAATTAACTATCCAGGATATCGTGAGCAGGACTATAACTTGCTCCATATTCTTGATGACACAAATACTTCAGATGCTAAAAAGCAGCTGAAAGAGGCACAAAGGCATTTTTCGGATGCTTTGAAGACACACGATGACTGGGAAAAAATTTATATTGAAAACATGGATTTTTCTACCTTGAACGATTTGACGGAAGCAACGATTGAGCGCGTTGTCGGAAACAGCCAGACAGGGCAGGCCGGCAGAGGATATGACCGGTTTCTAGGCGCGGCGACAGCGGACGGTTCCGTCGACTACATCGAAAATATAACCGATACGCTTTCCAAACGTTATTTTATAAAAGGGCGGCCCGGAACCGGAAAATCGACTTTCATGAGGAAGATTGCGGAAAAAGCGATTGCAAATGGCTATATCGTGGAAATCTACCACTGTTCCTTTGACCCGAACAGCCTGGACATGATTGTAATTCGTGATTTAGACGTCTGTCTGTTTGATTCCACCGCACCGCACGAATATTTTCCTTCCCGTTCTACTGATGAAATCATTGACATCTATGAAACCGCCGTAAAATCCGGTACAGATGAAAAATATGCCGCCGAGTTGTTTACCGTCAGCACAGATTACAAATTCAAAGTCATGGCGGCCAGAAAATGCCTCGCCAAAGCCCGTGACTGTTTTGAAAAAACGGAAGCATATCATAGCGCAAAAATTGACCGGAACAAACTTTCCCAGATTCAGAGCAATATACTCGGCTTACTTCTTCCATAACGCAATATACGAAACAACCCGTGCGAAAATTTTTGCGCGGGTTTTATTTTATTAGTACGTTCCATCCCCTTGATGAGGGATATGTCTCTGGCTTGTACGGTATATACATACTCCTTGGCTAGTCCTTCAGAAATTCATATGCGGCTCAAACAGGGAGTCCGCTTATAAAACTGGTTACAGAAACTTTCTCCAAATAATGGGTAAATGAGGACAATCTTCCTTTCTCCTGTCATAATTTATAAGTGCGCGAATATAATGGGTAATGTGAAAATTTAGACAAGTCAAATTCATTGCTTTTTCGACGTTTTTATGATAAAATTATTACTTGTGTGAAGAAATTGAGAGAGGATGGTATCCATGCAGAAATTGACCTTTCGGGGCGGCATTCATCCAAACGACTGCAAAAGCGCAACCAACCGGTTACCCATTCAGCTTTTGCCGCCGCCGGAGGAACTGTTTTTTCCGTTGCAGCAGCACATCGGAGCACCTCTGACTCCTTTGGTAAAGGTGGGAGACACAGTACGGATGGGGCAGAAAATTGCTGACAGTGAAGCGTTTATGAGCGTTCCGCTGCATTCCAGCGTCTCCGGAACCGTGACTGACATCGGCCTGCGGCTCTACCCTACCGGCCTGAAAATGCCGACCATTGTAATTGAAAATGACGGAAAAGACACGAAAACAGAACCAATTAATACCAAAAGCCTGGACAAGCTGACGCCTAAAGAAATTATTCAAATCATCCGCGACGCGGGAATCGTCGGGATGGGCGGCGCCGGGTTTCCGACCCATGTTAAGCTTTCTCCCCCTCCGGAGAAAAAAATAGAATATTTAATTGTAAACGGTGCGGAATGCGAGCCATATCTCACCTCGGACCACCGCGTAATGGTAGAAACGCCGGACGACGTGTTGTTTGGCCTGTCCGCGGTCATGAAAATATTTTCTCTCGACATTGCAGGAATCGGCATTGAAGAAAATAAGCCGGATGCGATTCAAAAGATTACAGAATGCGCAAAAAACTATCCCGGCGTGAAGGTGCTGACCTTAGCTAAGAAATATCCGCAGGGCGCCGAAAAACAGTTAATTAAGGCTATAACCGGGCTGGAAGTGCCCTCCGGCGGCCTGCCGATGGACGTAGGCTGCGTGGTGTTGAATATCGATACTGTCGCTTCTATTGCCAAAGCGATCCGGGAAGGGCTTCCATTGTACCACCGCATCGTGACGGTTGCAGGCGGTGCGGTGAAAACACCGGCAAATTTTCTTGTCCGCATCGGCACGCCGTTCCGTTATGTAATCGACGCGGCGGGCGGCTTCCGTGAGGAGCCGAAAAAGGTCATTATGGGCGGCCCAATGATGGGAATCGCCACCTATTCTCTGGATGTACCGGTCGTTAAGGGCACGTCGGGAATCCTTTCCTTTACTGCGAAGGAAACTACGGTCAATAGCGAGACAAGCTGCATCCGCTGCGGAAAGTGCGTCCGCGTCTGTCCAATGGGGCTGGTCCCAGCGAAGCTGAACGCATTTGCCATCCGGAAAAACCTTGAGATGTGTGAAAAGTTCAACATTATGGACTGCATCGAGTGCGGCAGCTGTTCCTATACCTGCCCGGCCCAGCGGCATCTGGTTCAATCCATCCGTTGGGGAAAACAACAGGTGCAGATTAAACGTGCCAAAGAAAGAGCAAGGGGGAAGAAAAATGGCTGATAATCTTTTGGTGGTGTCTTCCTCACCACACGTACGGACCAGGGAAACAACATCCCGAATTATGCTCGATGTCATCATCGCATTGATTCCGGCGCTGATTTGCGGCATTATCTTTTACGGGCTGCGGGCCTTGTATATAACCGCAATTTCTGTCGTCTGCTGCGTTGGGTTTGAATATCTTTGGCAAAAGGCGGTCAAAAAGCCTGTCACCATTTCAGACGGCACCGCCGCAGTTACCGGAATCCTGCTCGCAATGAACCTGCCCGTAACAGTTCCGTGGTGGCTCGTCGTCGTGGGCGCTTTGGTCGCAATTATCATTGCGAAGCAGCTGTTTGGCGGGACAGGCAGTAACTTCGTCAACCCTGCACTGGCAGGCCGTGCATTTTTGCTCGCTTCGTGGCCGGTTTTAATGACCCGCTGGGTTGCGCCGTTCACAACGGGATTTTCCATTCCGGTCGATTTGGTCAGTTCCGCAACGCCGCTTGCCATCTTAAAGGGCACGGCGGAAGGGCAGCTTCCTTCCCTCCTGAATATGTTCTTGGGAAACATCGGCGGCTGCATTGGCGAAACATCCGCTTTGGCGATTTTAATCGGCGGTATCTATCTGATTTTCCGCCGGATTATCGACCCGAAAATCCCTGTTTGTTTTATCGGAACGACGGCGCTGCTGTTCTTCCTGTTTTCCAGCGGAGACATGAGTGCATTCGATTCTATGATGTATAACATCTTGGGCGGCGGCCTGTTTTTAGGCGCATTTTTCATGGCGACCGACTATGTCACCTCTCCGGTCACAAGCAAGGGGCAGATTATCATGGGTATCGGCTGCGGACTGATAACCTTTATCATCCGCAAATTTGGCGGTTATCCGGAAGGGGTTTCCTACTCTATCCTGTTGATGAACATCGCCACACCGCTGATAGACAAGATGACCCTGCCAAAAAAGTTCGGTGCTGTAAAGGAGGCGAAGGCAGATGCAAAAAAATGAGAACCCATTCGTGCTGGCGGGTATCCTGCTAGTAATTACCGCCGCTGTCGCGCTGCTTTTAGCCTTTACCAACAGTGTCACAGAGGACAAAATCGAGCAGAATACCATCAAGGAACAAAATGAAGCACGACAGAGTGTGATGGCTGCCGCAAAGGACTTTACCAAGCTCGACGCGCAGCTTGACCCGGATGGCGTTGTGAAAGAAATTTATGAAGGAAAAGACGGCGAAACGACTGTTGGTTACTGCGTCAGCGTCGCACCGAACGGCTTTGGCGGCGCCATTGATATGATTGTCGGAATTAGCAGCGACAAGAAAGTCACAGGCATAAAAATTGTTTCCATGGCAGAGACCCCTGGACTGGGCGCAAAGGCTCAGGATGATGCGTTTTCCGGTCAGTTTGCGGATAAACCCGCTACAGAGCTGAAGGTCATCAAGAGCGGAACCGCTGAGGCGGACGAAATCGTTGCCATTTCCGGCGCGACTATCTCGTCAGCCGCTGTCACAAGCGGCGTTAACGAAGCGGTTAAAGCCGTGGAAAATCTGAAATAAGGAGGGGTAGGAAATGAGTCATATGAAGGAATTTACAAAAGGGCTTTTCAAAGAAAATCCAACGTTTATGCAGCTTCTGGGGATGTGTCCTACCCTGGCGGTCACCACGAGCGTTTCGAACGGCATTGGGATGGGCCTATCCGCAACCGCTGTTTTAGTTGCTTCCAACATCGTCATCTCACTTGTGCGGAAATTTATCCCGAATAAAATCCGCATTGCGTCTTATATCGTCATCATCGCGGGCTTCGTCAGTGCAATTGAAATGCTGCTGAAAGCCTTTGTGCCGGCGCTTTCCAAGTCGCTGGGACTGTTTATCCCGCTGATTGTCGTCAACTGTATCATTCTGGCGCGCGCGGAAGCGTTTGCCTCGAAAAACACGGTCGGAAAGTCCGCTTTGGACGGACTTGGCATGGGATTGGGCTTTACCTGCTCTCTGACGCTGATTTCAACCGTCCGTGAAATTCTAGGGAATGGGACCTTCCTTGGGTTCAGCGTGTTCGGCAGCGGATTTTCGCCGGCAACGATTTTAATTCTCCCACCCGGCGCGTTTATTGTGCTTGGTTTGTTATTGGGCGGAATCAATTTAATAGTGCAAAAAAGAAAGAAAGGAAGTGCGGATGAATGATTTTGGAACTAGTTTTATTGTCTATCAGCACCATCCTTGTCAACAACTTCGTTCTGGTGAAATTCTTGGGTATCTGTCCGTTTCTGGGCGTTTCAAAAAAGGTGGAAACCGCTGTCGGCATGAGCCTGGCGGTTACCTTCGTCATGACTGTAGCATCCGCGGCAACGTATTTGGTACAGGTCTTCATCCTGGATAAACTCGGCATCGGGTATATGCAGACTGTGGCCTTCATCCTGGTTATCGCGGTTTTGGTACAGTTTGTGGAAATGGTCATTCAAAAATTCAGTCCATCCCTTTACAATGCGCTTGGCATCTATCTACCGTTGATCACAACCAACTGCGCTGTTTTGGGCGTTGCACTTTTGAATATTCAAGAGAAATTCGATTTTATTCACTCTGTTGTTTACGGTTTAAGCGCAGGCCTGTCCTTCATGCTTGCTATCGTACTGTTTGCCGGCGTGCGGGAACGGCTGGAAACAGCGGATATCCCCGAGGTGCTGAAGGGTTTTCCTATTGCGCTGATTACGGCAGGATTAATCGCAATGGCATTTTTGGGCTTCCAAGGCCTGAAATTTTAGGAGGGGGGGGATTTTCATTGAGTATCATACTTCCAGTCATTGTCCTGGGCGGAATGGGCCTGGTGTTCGGCGGCCTGCTCGGCATCGCTGCAAAAGCCTTTCGCGTAGAGCAGGACGAACGGGTTGAACAGGTTACGGAACTGCTTGCAGGAGCAAATTGCGGCGGCTGCGGATATGCCGGATGCAGCGCATTTGCTGCAGCGGTCGTTGCAGGCGAAGCAAACCCTTCCGGATGTCCCAGCACAAAATCTGAGAACATCGAGAAAATCGCAGAGATATTAGGCATTACCGTTGAAGAAGGCGAACGCATGGTCGCCAAAGTTATGTGCAGCGGCACGTGTGATAAGGCCTCCGTCAAATACCAGTATGATGGTATTACAGACTGTGTTGCAGTCTACCGGTTCGGCGGCGGGGAAAAAACCTGCCTGTACGGCTGCACCGGCTACGGCAGCTGTGTCCGCGCCTGTATGTTTGACGCAATCAGCATCGTCAATGGCGTGGCGCATGTTGATCCGGACAAATGCAAATCCTGCGGGATGTGTATTGAGACCTGTCCGAAACGGATTATCGACATGGTGCCAGCGAAACAGCGGACCTTTGTCGGCTGTAAGTCAAAAGAAAAAGGCGTTGTCATCAAGGATATCTGCACCGCAGGCTGTATCGGGTGCAAGCTGTGCGAAAAGGCTTGTCCAAAAGACGCAATCCACGTGGTAGACAACATCGCGCGTATCGATTATGACAAGTGCATCAATTGTGGCATCTGCGCCGGAAAATGCCCGAAAAAGGTTATTGAGTTTCATAAAAAGACAGTCGCGTAAGAGCCAATATAACAAGTGGAGTTCTTAACATTCCCTGCCGTTTCATAAATTGATATAACTGCATAAAAAATGGGCTGTTGCAAACAATCAATTTGTAACAGCCCGCTTTTTATTTCTCTATAAATTTAAAATTTGCTTTTTCTTTGCGGAAAATTCCTCCTGTGTTAGTATTCCTTCATCTAACAAGGCTTTCAACTCCCGCAATTGAGCCGAGACATCTATTTCTTTGGCGGAACCTCCTTCCGCTCTGGCGGATATTACCCCGGCCATTGCATTTCCGGCGGCCATCCCCGCTCCAATTCCCGCAAGGCCGCCTTCCTGTTGCGCAGCATCACGCATTGCACGAGCTGTCTGATACTGCATATAAGTATTCAAATTCCGGCTTGCCATACCAATTCCCGACTGTTCATCTATGAGCCTCTCCACCTCTTCCGGTAAGGAAACACTCTCTACAATTACATTTATAAATTCAATACCAAGCGGTTTTGCCTTTTCATTCACAGCTTCTAACAGTTCAGTGGACAAGTACTGATACTGAACTGCCAGATCCAAAACCGGAACGTTCAGTTCCGCCAGTTCAACCGCAAAAGTGTCTGTAAAAAAGGATGATAGATAATGAATAATATCATAGGTTAAAAATTTACCCTGTGTCCCACATACTTCGCGCATAAATGTTCCAACGTCAACAACCCTGAATGCATATTTTCCGTATGCACGGACTCTTACCATGCCGAACTCCTTATCACGCATGATAATTGGGGACTTTGTCGCCCATTTATTGTCCATGAACTGCCGTGTACTAATGAAATATAAATCTGCTTTTATTGGAGAATTAAAGCCGTAGGCAAACGCCGAAAGAGAAGACAGAACTGGCAAGTTTCCTGTCTCCAGAGTATGTGTGCCGACAGACAGAATATCCGCCAAATGGCCTCCTTTAAAAAATACTGCCGTCTGGCTTTCTCTGACAATGACCTGCGCCCCCTGTTTTATTTCATTTCCCGGCCTTTCATATTTATGTACGAGAATTTTATTGCTTTCGTCAATATATTCTATAACGTCAATAAACTGTTCTTTTATAAAGCCCATCATTCCGCCCCCGTCCGTTTCTTTATTGCAACAGGATACCCCGACTATCCCGGAAGGAACCAGTCACAATCCGAATGATATCTACAATCCAGCCAATACAGAACAGGCCACCAGTAAAAAGATATAAAATTCCCATTCCCGCCTTTCCGGCATAAAATTGATGGATTCCAAGTCCCCCCAGCAGAATGCACAAAATGAGCGCCGTAATTTTGCTTTTTGGCTGCGGCTGCACGATATTCTGTGGCTGATACGCATTTCCGGCTGGCACATTGTTAATAATTATCTGTGGCTGTTGTACCTGTGCCGCGGGTATAGCATTGCTCTGCGACTCAGACGACACCTTCATTCCGCAGTAAGAACACGCTCCATTTTCTATCGGAGCACCGCAATTCGGACATTTTCCCATTGTACAATCCCCTCCTGTATTATTAAATTCAACATTATTTTAACATATGAATTTACAAAAATCAACAAAATTATACAATTATATCAACTACAAACGGCATCAAGATGGGATAACCCGCTTATAGAAACTATGAACCTTTCCGGTTCTGCACAGGCCATCAGTTCGGACATCACGCAAATCCCGGCGGCACCGGCTTTCCGTACCGCTCCGTAATTTTGCAGATTGATTCCTCCAATTCCATGAACCGGAATTTTTACAGCAGCGCAGACGGACTGCAGATAGTCTACACCGCGTGGCGGGATATTTTTTTTGCAAGCCGTCGGAAAGATATGTCCAGTTATAATGCTGTTTCCTCCCAGCATCTCCACAGACCGCGCCTCTTCCACACTGTGGACGGAAACGCTGACCGTATCAAATGCGGAGATTTCATTTATTGACTCCAAAAAGGAATGATACGGCAGATGGATGGACGCGATTCCTATGTTCCGTGCAATCTCCAAATGCGAGTGCAGTATCAATTCAACCTGAAAATGGTCACAAATTCTTTTACATTCCTCCGCCAATAGGAGATACTCCTGTTCTGTCAAGTCCTTTTCCCGCAAAAGAATCCTGTCCGGCCGCGCGGAAGCGATTCGTCTGATTCGCTCTAAAAATGCGTCCCTGCAAAGCAACCGGTTTGTAACAACTGTCAGCATCACACTTCACCTATACCCTGATATAATCGCGGTAGACAGGCTGCATCCCTCTGGATACAATCATATCGCGTATTTCCTCTACACTCCGCGGGTCCGATATTTCAAATTGTGCATCGCCCTTTTCCTCCTCGTCGTGCCCGCCTACGCTTGTTTTTACGCCCGCTGAAATCTTGGTTGCTGCCAGGCCAATGATATTGTCCCGGAATCCTGCGCGTTCCCGCGTGGAGATGCAGATGCCCGCATATGGCAAAAACAGGCGGTAAGCCAGCATGACCTGAAGCAGCTGTTTTTCCCCGACACCGCCTGATGAATTGTCCTCCCTGTTCTTATACGGGCGCAGGCGCGGTACGGAAAAGGACAACTCCGCATGCGGGTATTTTTTTTGCAGCAGCATTGCATGCATGCCTGCCGCAAATGCGTCATGCCGAAAATCGTCCAGCCCTAAAAGCGCGCCGACACCAACGCCGCGCATACCGCCCAGCAGCGCGCGTTCCTGGGCGTTGAACCGATAGGCAAAATCCCGCTTTGGTCCTTTCAGATGAACCTCCGCATACCGTTCCGTGTGGTAAGTTTCCTGGTAGACACTGACAAAATCCACCCCTTTGCGATGCAAATATGCATATTCTTCAGTTTCCAGCGGATAGACCTCGATCCCGATAGTACTAAAATAGTTCCTTGCTATCTCAACTGCCCTTCCGATATATTCCACGTCAGAATGGTATCTTGATTCTCCTGTCAAAATTAGAATTTCTCGAAGCCCTGTTTTCGCAATGTTGGCAAGTTCTGTTTCAATCTCCTCCTCCGTCAGCTTCGCACGGTTGATTTGATTCATACAGTTAAATCCACAATACACACACTGATTGACGCAGTAATTCGCGATATAGAGCGGCGTATACAGCGAAGCGGTATCTCCGAACCACCGCCTTGTCTGCGCTTTCGCTTTCCGGGCTATTTCTTCCAGGCAATTTTCCGCCGCCGGTGAGAGCAATGCCGCGAAATCCTCTTCTGAAAGGGTATCACTGTTGATTGCTCTGGCAACGTCCGCCATCTGAAACGAATGAAAATCATACTGATGATACCGCTCCAACACCGTTTCCAAAATACTTTGTTCCATAATTGGCCTCCTTTTTACCAAATCTGTTCAGACACACCGGACTACTCCGTGATGAAGCCTGTCAGCGGGGAGGATGCCTCGCCTTCATAATCCAGCACGCGGCCTGGTCCGGCGAGGTAAGCTTCCCTTCCAGCTTTTACTGCCGCCGCAAATGCGTGCGCCATTTTCACAATATCCTTCGCGGTTGCCACTGCGGTATTGGCCAATACTGCGTCCGCCCCTAATTCCATGGCTTCGCACGCATGAGAAGGTCTCCCAATGCCGGCATCCACAATGACCGGAATGTCAATCTCATCAATCAGCATTTTAATGAAGTCGCGTGATAATAAGCCTTTATTGCTTCCTATCGGCGCTCCGAGCGGCATGACCGCAGCCGCGCCCACATTCACGAGCTGCCGTGCCGCTATCAGGTCGGGGCTGATATAAGGCAGAACGACAAAGCCCTCCCGCGCGAGTGTTTCCGTTGCTTTTATTGTTTCATAGTTGTCGGGCATAAGATATTTCGTATCGTGAATGACCTCAATTTTCACAAAATCGCCGCACCCAAGTTCCCGCGCGAGACGGGCTATTCGCACAGCCTCCGCCGCATTTCTTGCTCCGGAGGTGTTTGGGAGCAGTGTGATTCCTTTTGGGACGTAGTCCAATATGTTCCCTTCCCCGCCGGAATTTGCCCGGCGCAGTGCCAGTGTGACAATTTCCGTTTCCGCATTTTTGATAACCTCTTCCATTTTATCGAGCGAAAATTTTCCCGTTCCCAATAGAAACCGGGATTTAAATTTTTTATTACCAATGATGAATTCGTCCAAAATGATTCCCCTTTCATAACAAACTTCTGATTATTCCCGTTTGGTTCCCGCAACATTCATACGCCTTAAGCTTCCGCTTCTCCCAGAATCAGCCGCAGAACCATATTGGCTTGATGGGCCGCACAGGCAGACACCCGCGGTGCATACATACAGGCCTCCGCCATATCACTTTCCATATCTCCGCAGACGTACAGCCGCGCGAACCGCCGTTCTGTCCGCATACGGTTCAGGCTTTCTGTTCCAGCCATTCCGGAAGCGGCAACAACCACTGTGCCTGGCAGATGTTCTAGCACGCCATTTACCAGAACCGCTTTGCTCTGTGGATTGTCAAACGCCTCACACACAACCGGATAACCCTCCAGCAATTCGGAAACATTTCCGTCGGTAATCTGTGCCGTAACGGTTTTTATCTGAATATACGGATTTATCTCCCTTATCTGTCCAGCCAGCGCCTCCGTTTTTTCCTGTCCCACATGTTTTAAAAAATAATGTTGCCGGTTCAGGTTGCTGTAATCCACTCTGTCAAAATCAATCAGCAGCAGACGGCCAACACCGGATCGCGCCAGCATAACGGCAATATTGGAGCCTAAGCCGCCCAGTCCGGCGACCGCAACCTTTGCCCGCAGCAATTTTTTTTGAAGCTCCGGTGTGCGCCCTTGTGCCAGCTTCCAATACAGCTGTTCTTCTTCCATGATGGCTTCCCTCCTATCAGCCTCCGCCGACAAAACTGACTACTTCCAAGCTGTCAGCATCCGTTAACAACTCAACTTCATAATTTGCTTTCGGAACTATCTCTCCGTTTTTCTCCACTGCAATTTTGCTTACGTCAAATCCCTGGTCTTTTAAAAATTCCTGTAGTGTTGCCGGAGCATTCAATTTCAAGTTATTTCCATTCAGTCTCATACTGCACCTCCTAATGCAAGAAACCCGGCAAGATGTTGTCCGGCACAATGTTTCACTATGGATGTCTGCTTTTTCTGGACCTGTTCGTCCGAAAAATTTTTTTTGGGGCCGCCGCTATATACGCTTTTACTGCTTCAGCCTTAAACAACAAAAAACCAGACACACCGAAAAGGCATGTCTGGCTATATGTACGCAAAAATAACGTCCGTCAGTCAAGAAACTTCCTTCGCCGGTGCTAACCGTCAGGTTCAATGGGTAAGAGGACAAACCTCACTCTCAGCCAATTTCATTGGCTCCCCAGTTCTGCTAATGGGTTTCTATTGAATTTGCGTTTATTATACCGCTTTTTCCCCATTTTGTCAAGCATCATATCTTTATTGGCTTTATAAAAGCTGTCGTCAAACGCGCCATATTTTATGCCTGTCACAGACATGTTTACAGCTTGTAGAATTTTAAGATTTGTGATACAATAAATACTACTTTCAAACAGGAATGGTATGATATGAAAATTATCGATGACGAACTTGAAATTTTAAATCGTATCCGTTTTCCGCTTCTGCAATGGTACGGTGTCCATAAAAGAGCCCTGCCATGGCGGGAAACTACGGAGCCCTACCGGGTGTGGGTTTCAGAAATTATGCTGCAACAAACACGTGTTGAGGCTGTAAAACCCTATTTCACGCGTTTTATGAAAACGCTCCCCAACATTGCCGCACTCGCAGCTATTCCAGAGGAACAGCTGTTAAAGCTATGGGAAGGGCTGGGGTATTATAGCCGCGCCCGAAATCTGCAGAAGGCGGCAAAGGCCATCGAAACGGAATATAACGGCGCGATGCCGAACACCTATGACGCATTGCTGCGTCTCCCCGGCATCGGCGCTTATACTGCTGGTGCCATTGCTTCGATTTCTTTCGGTGTCCCCGTGGCAGCAGTTGACGGAAATGTCATGCGTGTCATTTCGCGGATTCTGGCAAGCACGGAAGATATTGGACTTCCACAAACCAAGAAATATATAACGGAGCTGGTGAACCGCACAATTCCCAGCAACCACCCCGGAGATTTCAATCAGGCTCTGATGGAGCTTGGGGCAACGGTTTGTGTTCCCAACGGGATTCCGGATTGCCATTCTTGCCCAGTCCAGCAGTTTTGCCGCGCATACCAGCAAAACCTGACAGAAGAATTACCCGTAAAAAGCAGAAAAAAACCGCGTGCGGTTGAACGGCAGACCATTTTTCTTTTCATTCATGGCGGAACCGCTGCCATTCGCCAAAGAGCAAAAGGTGGTCTGTTGGCAGGATTGTGGGAATTTCCGTCCGTACCCGGTCATATGATTTTAAAAGAAGCATTAGAACAAACCGCCGCTTGGGGACTTTCCGTTTGTTCCGCGAAATCCGCCGGCCCGTTCAAGCACATTTTCACCCACAAGGAATGGCATATGGAAGGATACCTGATAGAAGTAGCGGACAAAATAGATACACAGCAATTTGTCTGGGCCACAAAAGAAGAGCTTATCCGGCAATATGCCATCCCATCCGCATTCAGCGCTTACTTGGATGCGGTAATTGAATCCCTTCCAGGCGAAAGGAGCTATCTATGATTAAATTTTTAATTAAAAAACTGATACCGGACGCTGAAAACGTCACGGACAGAGCAGTCCGCGAACGGTATGGCGTGCTGGGC
>CABSKZ010000035.1 GCA_902478395.1 uncultured Eubacteriales bacterium
CTCCATTGGCGGTGTGGCCGGCGGCTTTCTCGGCGCCAAACTGCTAAAAAAACTCAAGGGAAGCGTCATCCGGAAAATCTTCGGCATTTTCATGCTGATTGCAGCCTTCAAAATGGTGAAATGGTGGTGATTTTATGCAAACCGTAATTCCAATCATAATCGGTCTCCTGTCCGGGGTCATCAGCGGCATGGGCATCGGCGGCGGCACAATCCTAATCCCCGCCCTCGCCATTTTTTTGAGCGTGGACCAACACATGGCGCAGGGCGTCAATCTGCTGTACTTTATTCCGACTGCCATTGTCGCTCTGATCGTCCACATCAAAAACAAATCCATCAACTATAAGATAGCAATTCCCATTGTCCTGCTGGGCATCGCCGGCGCGGTGGGCGGTTCGTTTTTAGCCACCCGGATGGATGCTACGCTGTTAAAACGGCTCTTCGGCGCCTTCCTCGCGGCGATGGGCCTCTACGAAATTTTTAAAAAAGATAAACAAAAAGCAAAAAAAACATGATTTATCCCTTTACCAAAATTCGAATCTATGGTATCATTATAGAATGGATTGAGTATTATCCGAAGAAAACGCATAAATCCTGACCTGAAAGTTGGTGGCTGCTTGGCTGCAGGACTATTGCCAGACCTGAAACTGAATACGGTATATGACATTGATTCCGCGCGGCTTTATCAAAGGGGAATCCGCGGAATTATTTTTGACATCGACAACACCCTGGAAAGCCACCGGACGGCAATCCCCGGAAAACAGACCGCCGCACTGCTGCGGCGGCTTCAGGATGAAGGCTTTGCCCTGTGCCTGATATCGAACGGGAAAAAAACACGTGTAGAGAAATTTGCCGCCAACCTTGACCTCCCTGCAATCGGCCGGGCCGGAAAACCACTGCTTAAAAATTTTCGCGCCGCTCTGCGCATTATGGGGACGGACAAGGCGTCCACCGCAATTGTTGGCGATCAGATTTTTACCGATATCTGGGGCGGAAACCGCGCAGGAATCCTGACAATCCTCGTCGACCCAATCGAGCAGTACGAAAACAAATTGTTCTATATCAAACGTTATTTTGAACGGTTCATTACTAAACGGATAAAAGAGTGATGCAATGTATAAGTACCTGGACAAAATCAACGGCCCAATGGACGTTAAGAAGCTGACAGCTGGCGAGCTTGCCTCGCTTTCTGCCGAAATCCGCGAATTCTTGGTGGAATCCGTTTCCCGAACGGGCGGCCATCTTGCTTCCAACCTCGGCGTTGTGGAACTAACGCTCTCGCTGTTTCAGACCTTCAATCCCCCACGGGATAAAATCGTCTGGGACGTGGGCCACCAAACCTACGTACATAAGCTTCTGACGGGCAGAAGAGAGCAGTTTTGCTCTCTGCGCACCTTCGGTGGCATTTCCGGCTTTCCGAAAGCTTCGGAAAGCGAATATGATGCGTTTAATACCGGTCATTCCAGCACTTCCATCTCAGCCGCCTATGGCATGGCGACGGCACGCGACCTTGCCGGCGACAGTTACTATGTCGTCGCGGTCATCGGCGACGGTGCGCTGACGGGAGGCATGGCATTTGAAGCGCTCAATGACGCTGGTTTTAATAAACGGAACTTTATTGTAATTTTAAACGACAACGAAATGTCCATATCGCGAAATGTGGGCAGCATGTCGCAGTACCTGACCAAAATCCGTTCCAAGCCGCTGTATTTTAAGTTCAAGGCGGATTTGGAGCGCGTTTTCCGCAAAATTCCTGGCGTCGGCGAACCCACTGTCCGGGTACTTAAGAAGGTGAAGGACAGCTTCCGCCATATGCTGACGAACAACACTATCTTTGAAGATTTGGGGTTTACCTATCTCGGGCCGATTGACGGGCACAACATTTCTCTGCTTTCCTATGTGATGGAAAGCGCGAAGCGCGTTCCCGGCCCGGTATTGATACATATTCTCACCAAAAAAGGAAAAGGCTATAAATTTGCGGAGGAACAGCCCACCGCGTTTCACGGTGTGAGCAAGTTCCATATCGACACCGGGAAGGCTGAGGTAAAGAAGAACGGTCCGGATTATTCGCAGAAAATGGGCGAAGCCTTAATAGCGCTCGCACAGGAAAACGAGCGCGTTTGTGCCATTACCGCAGCAATGCCCAGCGGGACAGGCCTGACCGAATTTTCACGCCGTTTTCCCAGCCGCAGCTTTGATGTCGGCATCGCGGAACAGCACGCCGTCACCTTCTCGGCTGGGCTGTCGAAAAGCGGGTTTGTCCCGGTTTTGGCGGTGTACTCCTCCTTTTTGCAGCGGGCGTATGATCAGGTTCTGCACGACGTCTGCCTGCAAAACCTGCACGTTGTGTTCTGCATTGACCGGGCAGGGCTGGTCGGTGCGGACGGGGAAACACACCAGGGCCTGTTTGACATTGCCTTTCTTTCCGCCATGCCAAACATGGCGCTGCTTGCCCCCGCGAACTTCTCCGAGCTGGATGAAATGCTGGCTTATGCTGTGAAACAGCACAAAGGCCCGATCGCAATCCGCTATCCTAGGGGTGGCGGGGAGTTATGTTATGAAAATGCCTTGCCATTTGCCTTTGCGAAACCGGATACTATCTGCACCGGCACGGATATTTGTATTCTCTGTGCCGGCTCCATGTGCCGGACAGGCGAGACCGTATCGCGTCTGCTGAAGGAGGACGGCCTTTGCCCGTCTGTCATAAACCTGCGGACGCTGCTTCCGCTTGACGAAGCATGGGTTGCGTCTCTCGCCGCGGAATATTCACTGCTGGTTACGCTGGAGGATGGCGTACGACGCGGCGGCGTCGGGGAATATATCGCCGGCATTCTGCAAAAAGCCGGAAGCAGCACAAAGCTGTTGATAAAAGCGCACACAAATCCCATCGTCCCGCATGGGAGCACAGATGAGCTATACCGACTGTGCGGCCTTGATGCACAAGCCATCGCGGACGATATTCGCAAACTGAGACGGAAAGGGGCAGCACATGAATCAGCAAATTGAGTTATTGGCCCCTGCGGGCAGCCTGGACAGGCTGAAGATGGCCATTACCTACGGCGCCGACGCCGTCTATGCGGGCGGAGAGGAATTTTCCCTGCGTGCCGCGGCAAAAAATTTCTCAGCGGACGATTTGGCCCGCGGACTCGAGTACGCACACCAACGCGGCAAAAAACTGTATATCACGGCAAATATCATCCCGCACAACGATGACATTGAACGTTTTCCCGCTTTCTTGGAGGAAATGAACCGGCTTCAGCCGGACGCGCTCATTATTTCCGATCTCGGCGCGTTCCAGCTTGCAAAGCAGTACGCCCCCAGGATTCCTATCCACGTCAGCACACAGGCAAATAATGTGAATTACCATACTGTGCAGGCTTGGCACGAACTGGGCGCAAGCCGCGTAGTCCTTGCGCGGGAACTTTCGTTCGAGGAAATCCGAACTATCCGCGAAAAAACCAATCCAACCCTGGAATTGGAAGCCTTCGTCCACGGCGCGATGTGCATTTCCTATTCAGGACGCTGCCTGCTGTCAAACTATATGGCCGGGCGCGACGCCAACCAAGGCAACTGTGCCCATCCCTGCCGCTGGAATTATTCTTTGGTGGAAGAGCAACGGCCCGGAGAATACATGGATGTTACAGAAAATGAGCGCGGGACCTTTATTTTCAACTCGAAGGACCTGTGCATGATAGAATATATCCCACAGCTAATCGAAAGCGGCATCACCAGTTTCAAGCTGGAGGGCCGCGTCAAGACAGAGTATTATGTTGCAACTGTTGTAAAGGCTTACCGCAGCGCGATCGACGCTTACCTCTCAGACCCGGAACATTACCAGTTCCAGCCGCTCTGGAAAGAGGAACTGGAAAAGGTCAGCAACCGGCGCTATACCACAGGCTTTTACACTGGCAGGCCGGATGAAAGTGCACAGGTTTATGGCTCGTCCAGCTACATCCGAACCTATGAAATTGTAGGGCTGGTGACCGGATACGACGAAGCCACAGGCGAGACCATCTTTGAGCAGCGCAACCGCTTTTTCGAGGGGGATACGCTGGAGGTTGTCCCGCCGGAAGGAATTTTTTTCACCCATGAAGTCCATGGCCTAAAAAACGAATATGGGGAACCGGTCGCATCCGCGCCGCACGCAAAACAGGTTTTGCGGCTCAATTTTGGCAAACGCCTTCCTGCTTTGACCATGCTTCGAAAAAAACGGGAATGACATAAACAGAAAAACAAAATTGTAAGAAATAAAAAGAAGGAGGAATGACCCTTGGGATTTTTTGGTGGAGGGTATTCACGGCCCGGTAAGGGCGTCACAAAGGAAGAAGCTGCAAAACGCAACTATTTCGAAATTTTTGGAAGGAAATTCTCAAAGCTCCTACAGTTAAATATGCTGTACGTGGCGGTAAACATCCTGTTTTTCGGCGGGAGCATCCTGCTTGCGATTCCATATGACTGGAATCAGGTACTGGATTATTTTTCCCAGAATCAGATTTTTCTGCTTCCCATCCTGCCTTTTATACCGCTGATGTTTATCGGCCCGTTTACCGCAGGGCTTACCTATGTTATCCGCAATTACGCGAAGCAGGAACATGCGTTCATGGCGTCGGATTTTTTTGAGCATTCCAAAAAGAACTGGAAGCAGGCTCTTATCGTCAGCATTTTGAGCACCGCCGTGTTATACCTGTTTTTGGAGACCTTCATCTTCTACCGCAATTTTGCGGCTACCCACGGAATCAGCTACGCCCTTGTCTTCGGTATCTCACTGGTTATTGGCATACTGTTGATTTCTATGAGCTTTTATGTCTACCCAATGATGGTCACCTTCGACATGAAACTGCGGCACATCCTGAAAAATGCATGGATTTTCGCAATCGCAAAGCTTCCGCAAAACCTGTTCTTCATTATCATCATCGGAGCGGTCCATTTATTGTTGATTTACTATGCTTACCCCATTTGGATAGTCGGCATGCTGATTATTCTCATCAGCTGGACCTCCTACACCATCAATTACTACGTCTGGCATGTAATGGATAAACACATGCTTTCCCAACTGGAAAAAGATGAGAAGGACAAGGAAGAACCCGTCTTTGAGGACAATCTTTTGAAAAAGTAGGTGAACGAATATGTACCGCGCAGCAATTTTTGATTTGGATGGAACCATCCTCAACACGATTGAGGACTTGCAGACAGCCATGAACCATATGCTGCGGGATTTCGGCTTTCCGGAACGCGAACTCGACTATCATAAAAAATCGGTTGGAAGCGGTGTCCGGCGGTATGTGCAGAACTGCCTGCCCCACTGCCACCGGGATGACGGCGCATTGATTTCCCGCTGTGTGGAAACCATGAACCGATACTACGCGGGAAACTGGAACCAGAAAACCCGCCCGTACGATGGGATTTTGGACTGTATGAAGCAAATGCTCTCATGCGGCATGAAGCTGAATGTGCTGTCGAATAAAATTCATCCGGCGACAAATGCAATGGTACAGGCATTTTTCAGCGAAATCCCGTTTTCCTTCATTTGGGGCGAACGAGAAGGTGTTCCGAGAAAACCCGACCCAACTGCCGCGCTGGATATAGCCAGCCGCCTCTCCATCCCGCCGGATAAGTTTTTGTTTATCGGCGATTCCTCGTTCGATATGCTGACGGCGAAAAATGCCGGCATGTATGCGGTCGGCGCGGCCTGGGGCTACCAGCCTCGGGTAATGCTGGAGGAAACCGGCGCGGACTATATCGCCGATTCTCCAAAGGACTTGTGCCGTCTCATCGGCTGAATTATTAATCGAAACTACAAAAAGAAAGGACTACCGTAATGGCAAACATCATCCCATTTCGCGGACTGCGTTACAACACAAAAAAAATTCCGGACTTAAAAGCGGTCACCACTCCGCCGTACGACGTGATTTCTCCGGAGGAACAGGATGCGTTTTACGCGCTGCACCCAAACAACATCATCCGGCTGGAGCTAAATAAAATCCTCGATTCCGACACGCCGGACAACAACCGTTACACCCGCAGCGCGGCATTTTTGAAGGAATGGATTGACGAGCAGATTTTGGTTTTTGAAGAAAATCCCGCCGTCTACCTGTACGAAGAGGTGTTTACCCTCAAAAATGGCGAAACGAAATCATTTAAGGGCTTCATGACACTGGTGGAATTGGAGGAATTTTCAAAGAAGGTCGTCCTCCCGCACGAGGAAACACTTTCAAAGGCCAAAGCCGACCGGTTTGACCTGATGGACGCGACCCATGCAAATTTCAGCCACATCTATTGTTTATATATGGATCCGGAAAAGACGCTGACCCGTCTCATTCAGGAAATTGCCGAAAAAGCCCCGGACGTCAGCTTCGTCGCTGGTGACGGCGTAAAACAAAACTTGTGGGTGGTCACAGCTCCGGAGGTAATTGCACAGGTGCAGAAGGGCTTTGCCGATAAGCAGCTTTTCATTGCGGACGGACACCACCGCTATGAAACCGCCTTGAATTTCCGCAACAAGATGCGGGAAGAGAACCCAGGCTGGAAGCCGGACGATTTATTCAACTACGTCATGATGATGCTGGTCGAAATGGATGACCCCGGACTGGTCGTTTTCCCAACGCACCGCATGGTGAAGGATTTGGAACAATTCAGCGAGGAGGATACCCTGCGGAAGCTTCAGGAAAAATTTGAGGTACGTTCTGTTTCTGTTTCCACCGATGGCAGCATTGCGGAAACGATTGAAAAAGAACTAGCTTCTCTGGTTGATAAGAAAGCCTTTGGCTTCTATACAGGCGGCAGCAGTTTCCATGTTCTTGTCCTGAAAGATGAAACTGCCATGAAACAAGCCGTTGCGGGGAAATCAGACGCGTATCTCGATTTGGACGTCAGCGTCCTGCACACCCTGATATTAAACGATATTTTCGGCATCGATATGGAAAATATGGCTAACCAAAAAAATCTGGTGTACACCAAGCAGGCCGAGGAAGCGGTCTCCGGCGTGCAGAATGGGGAGTTCCAGTGCTCCTTTCTGCTTAACCCGACAAAAATCCACCAGATTAAAGATGTCTCCCTCGCCAACGAAAAGATGCCGCAGAAATCGACGTATTTCTATCCGAAAATACTGACGGGACTCGTCATGAATAAATTTTAATCAGCGGCGCATTGTTGCCGCATCAATCTAGTATATGAATTTGGAGGTATGTCAAACATGAAAATCACCAGGGAAGAAGTACTTCACGTTGCAAAGCTCGCCCGGCTGAATCTGACTGACGAAGAAACGGCCCGTCTGGAGGCAGACATGGCGAGCATCATCGGTTTTGCCGACAAGCTGAACGAACTGGATACCGAGGGCGTTGTTCCCACCGCGCATGCCATCCCGATGCAGAATGCGTTCCGTCCGGACGAGGTAAAATCCTCCTTCGACAGGGACGAAATCTTAAAAAATGCGCCGCAGGCGGAAGACGGCGGTTTTATAATCCCAAAAGTTGTGGAATAATCATAACGACAGAAAAAGTTCCTACATAATAAGAAGAGGTGATAGTGTTGGATTACTATAAATTAACCGCTCACGAGATTCGTGACATGATAAAAAACAAGGAGGTCTCCTCTAAGGAAGTGACCGAGTCTGTTCTGAGCCGGATAGACAGCGTGGAAAGCAAGGTAGAGAGCTATGTTACCGTGCTGGGCGGCGAGGCGGTAAAACGCGCGGAGGAAGTCGATGCAAAGCTTGCTAAAGGAGAGGAATGCGGACCGCTCGCGGGTGTGCCGATGGCGCTCAAAGACAACATGTGTACCAAGGGCATTTTAACCACCTGCTCCTCCCGTATGCTCTATAATTTCAAACCGCCGTATAACAGCACCGTTGCGGAAAAGCTGGAAAACGCAGGCACTGTCCTGCTCGGCAAGGTGAACATGGACGAGTTTGCAATGGGTTCCTCTACGGAAACATCTTATTTCAAAAAAACCAAAAACCCATACGATTTAAGCCGTGTTCCCGGTGGATCGTCCGGCGGCAGCGCCGCATGCGTCTCCGCAGACGAAGCGCCGTTTTCTCTCGGCTCCGATACTGGTGGTTCCATCCGCCAGCCAGCTGCACTGTGCGGCTGTGTCGGTATGAAACCGACCTATGGCAGCGTTTCCCGGTACGGGCTGGTTGCGTTTGCATCCTCGCTCGACCAAATCGGCCCGCTCGCCAAGGATGTGACCGACTGTGCAATGGTGTTAAACCAGATTGCGGGTTACGATCCGAAGGACTCCACCAGCGTCAACATTGAGCATCCAGATTTCGAAAAAGCGCTGACCGGAGACATCAAAGGTCTGAAAATCGGCGTTCCAAAGGAATATATGGGCGCGGGCATCAGCGAAGCTGTGACCGGTGCGGTAACCGCCGCACTCGGCAACATGAAAGCCGCGGGCGCAGATTACAGTGAAATGAGCCTGCCGCTCAATGAGTATGCCCTCCCCGCTTACTACATGATATCCTCCGCTGAAGCCAGCTCCAACCTTGCCCGTTATGACGGCGTGAAGTATGGCTACCGTGCGGAAAAATTCAGTGATTTGGTGGATATGTATTGTCAGACCCGCAGCGAAGGCTTCGGAACGGAGGTAAAACGCCGCATTATGATTGGCACCTACGCGCTTTCCTCTGGCTACTACGACGCTTACTACAAAAAGGCGCAGCAGGTCCGCACCTTGATAATGAACGACTTTAACAAGGCATTTGAAACCTACGATGTCCTGGTTACCCCCGCGACGCCGACTACGGCGTTCCAGATTGGTGAGAAAACGGAGGATCCGCTCCAGATGTACATGGCGGATATCTGCACCGTTTCGGTCAACATCGGCGGCCTGCCGGCTATTGTTATCCCTTGCGGATATGATGAAGACGGTCTTCCCGTCGGCATCCAGATTATCGGCAAGCCATTCGGCGAAGCGGCCGTCCTAAACGCCGCTTACGCGCTGGAACAGACCATCACCAAAGTGAAACCAAATCTATAAGGGGGTATCATCCAATGAAATACGAGACAGTCATCGGTCTGGAAGTCCACGCAGAGCTTGCGACCGCGACGAAAATATTCTGCGGCTGTAAAAACGAATTCGGCGGCGAGCCGAACACCCGTACCTGCCCCGTCTGCACCGGGATGCCGGGCACGCTTCCCGTTTTAAATAAACGCGTGGTAGACTATGCCATCCGCGCGGGATTAGCTATGAACTGCTCCATCACCCGCTATGGCAAGCAGGACCGTAAAAACTATTTCTACCCCGACCTGCCCAAAGCGTACCAGATTTCCCAGTTTGACCTGCCGCTTTGCCAGAATGGCTACATCGATATCGTTGTGGACGGTGAAACCCGCCGCATCGGCATTACCAGAATTCACATCGAAGAGGATGCCGGAAAGCTGATTCACGACGACTATGGCAACACCTCGCTGGCGGACTACAACCGCTGCGGTGTCCCGCTGATTGAAATCGTTTCCGAGCCGGATATGCGCTCCCCAGAGGAAGCGCGTGTATTCCTCGAGACGCTGAAATCCATTTTGGAATATACGGAGGTCTCCGACTGTAAAATGCAGGAAGGCTCCCTCCGCTGCGACGTAAATCTTTCCCTGCGCCCGGCCGGGCAGAAGGAATTCGGCACGCGCTGTGAAATGAAAAACGTCAACTCCTTCCGTGCCGCGGTCCGCGCGATGGAATATGAGCAAAAGCGCCAAACACAGGTGCTGGACGAAGGCGGCATCGTCGAACAGGAAACCCGCCGGTGGGATGACGTTCACGGCGTCAGCACTATTATGCGGTCCAAAGAGGATGCGCACGATTACCGCTACTTCCCGGAGCCGGATTTGGTTCCTATCGTCGTGTCGGACGAGTGGGTGGAGGACATCCAGAAAACCATCCCGGAATTGCCGGAGCAACGCCGGAAACGGTATATCGAGGAATACGGTCTGCCGGAATATGACGCGTTTATCATCACCTCTTCGAAGAAAATGGCAGATTTCTTTGATGAAGGCGTCAAAACAGGCGCAAAGCCAAAAACCGTCAGCAACTGGCTGATGGGAGACATCTCCAAGGTATTGAACGATAAGGAGATGGAACCGGCCGACATTCCGTTTACAGCAGAACAGCTCGCGAAGATGATTTCCCTAATCGAAAAGGGAACCATCAGCAACAGTGCCGCGAAAAAGGTGCTCGACGCGATGTTTGAAACCCCCGAAGACCCGGAAAAGCTCGTGGAAAAGCTCGGCTTGGCCCAGGTCTCAGACGAAGGCGCAATTGCCGCTATGATACAGGATGTACTCGCCCAGAACCCGCAGTCCATCGCGGACTACAAGGCCGGCAAGGATAAGGCCATGGGCTTCCTCGTCGGGCAGACCATGCGCCTGTCCAAAGGCAAGGCGAATCCACAGGTCATCAATAAGCTGCTCAAAGAGGCGCTCGACAAGGCCTAATACGATATCTATCAGAGGGCTGTCGCTTAGCGACAGCCCCTGGTTTTAGGGTAGACGCAAAATCGCACAGATTGGACAAATCAAGCCCCAAGACGTACAAAGGTAATCCAAGAGGCGAGAGCTGTTCTAAATACTTAGTGTATTTGACTCATTTTGCTACACGCCCTTTCGCATCATTTACTAAAATTGGCTGTTTTCTATCAGCCTGACTACAAAATAAGATTTGGAGTAAACCATTGCATATCAGCACAATTTACCAACTGATTTACAAGCGGCTTGATGCCCTGACACCCCTTCCGTTCGACTGCGGCTCCCTCTGCGGCAAACTCTGCTGTGAGAGCGGCGATGGAGATGAGACAGGCATGTACCTGTTTCCCGGAGAAGAAGCACTGTTTCGGGGAAAGGAGGGCTACCGCATTCTGCCGTCCAATTTTATCTATGGCAACGGCAAACGCGCAAACCTGTTACTCTGCACACAGCCCTGCAAACGGGAGGAACGTCCGCTTTCCTGCCGCATTTTTCCCCTGGTCCCCTATTACCGGAGAGGCAGCGGCGTCAGAATCATTCTTGACCCACGCGCTTCCATCTGTCCGTTGACACATCCGGAAGCACGCGGATACATCAGCCGTCTGTTCGCGGCGGAGCTTCTGCTTGCGTTCCGTCTCCTGTCAGCTTTTACACCGGTGCAGGACTTTCTGGAGGGCCTGACGGACATTTTAGACGATTATAACCTTCTAGCGGAGGATTTTTTACAAAACGAAACGGGGAATCACCATGCTGTATAATCAAACCATTGCGGCTATCGCCACGCCGCGCGGCACAGGCGGCCTGTCCGTTATCCGTGTCAGCGGGCCGGATACGTTTACAATTTGTGATAGAGTTTTCCGGAATCCATCGGGTAAAATGCTGCAATCTGCCGAAACCCATACCATTGTGTATGGCCACATCGTTGACGGCGGAAAAACGGTAGATGAAGTGCTTGTCTCAGTCATGAAAGCGCCGCATACGTTTACCGGGGAAAATACCGTTGAAATCAGCTGTCATGGGGGCATCACCGTGACGGACGCCGTATTGTCCGCAGTGCTGAAAAACGGCGCTGTGTTAGCAGGGCCCGGCGAGTTTACTAAACGTGCCTTTTTAAACGGACGGCTCGATTTGTCGCAGGCCGAAGCGGTCATCGACGTCATCAATTCCGATTCCGCGCTTGCACTTGAATCCGCCAGCCTACAGCTGGAAGGACGTTTGTCCGGTGAAATCGCGTCGGTGCGGGACGATCTGCTAAACCGCATTGCCCAATTAAACGCGGCGGCAGATTTTCCCGAGGAGGATATTGATGAGCTGGGCATTGGCGAGCTGCGAAGCAGTCTGCTTCTCAGCAAAAAAAGGCTGGAAGGCCTGCTTGCTTCTGCCGGCAGAGGCAAGCTTATCCGCGACGGAATCGATACCGCTATCATCGGCAAACCGAACGTCGGGAAATCCTCTCTCCTGAATGCGCTCGCGGAGGAGAACCGCGCAATTGTTACGGATATTGCCGGCACGACGCGTGATGTGATTGAGGAACGCATCAGCATCGGCCCGGTCTGCCTCAACGTATTTGACACGGCAGGAATCCGGCACACGGATGATGTGATAGAAGCGATGGGAATCGATAAATCCCGTGAGTATCTCGCAAAAGCGGAACTGGTCCTGTTTCTGCTGGACGCGGAAGCAGGCATCACAGAAGAAGATGTTGCAATCGCAGATGAGTTGTCCGAAAAAAAAGTGATTATGGTTGCCAACAAAACAGACTCCGCTCCCGCGCCAGATTGCTCTCAGCTGAACCTTGCCGCTCCTGTAATTGCCGTTTCTGCGAAAAAGGGAACGGGATTGGAGCAGTTGTCAGATACAATTCTGCGCCTCTTCAATCTTGGCGAGCTGTCCCAGGACAACACCCCGGTCGTAACAAATCTCCGGCACAAGCAATCTCTTGCGCACGCTGCCAGCTATCTATCAGATGCAATCACTGCAATCGACAACCAAATTCCTCCGGACTTGGTTGTGATTGACCTGACTAACGCAGTCACCGCGCTCGGGGAAATCACTGGCCAGACCGTTTCAGAGGAAATCGTGGATAAAATTTTTTCACGGTTTTGTTTGGGAAAATAACAGCACAGGGCAGAAGCATCCGCGCAATGTCCGGTTAGATGCGCACCAGCCTTGAAATTTGGCCCTCGCGGCCCTTCCCCTTCCAAAATACGTACATTGAAACTCCACGTTTCTGAGGGGCTTTTTAGTGAAACAAACGGCAGGAATATCCCCCACCCGCATATACATATAAAAATTTTTCTGCTGTTGGCGTTATAATCCTGTCCCTCCGCAAATACAGTAATATTAATACAGACGAAAGGGTGAACAGCTTGGCAGGATTACAAAAACAGTCCTATTTAAAGGGTGCCGCAATTTTAGTCATGGCAAATTTCACTGTCAAAATTATTGGAGCAGTGTTTAAAATACCCCTTGCAAATATCATCGGTGAAAAGGGAATGGCCCTTTTCAGTACGGCTTATAACCTCTATGCTGTCCTGTTTGTCATTGCAACAGCCGGCCTTCCGGTTGCTGTTTCTAAAATGGTTTCCGAATGTGTGGCAAAAAACAGACATGCTGAAGCAAAAAAAATCTTTCATGCCGCAATGACACTTCTAACTGCAATTGGTCTTTTAGGTGCAGCGGTCATGTTTTTCGGCGCACGAATTTTCGCGGACCTCATCGTTGTTTCGCCGGATTCTTATCTAGGCATCCTCGCAATCTCGCCCGCAATCTTTTTTGTAGCAGTGGTATCCGCGTTCCGTGGTTTTTTCCAAGGACATTCTAATATGACACCGACCGCCCTGTCCGAAATCGCGGAAGCGCTTGGCAAGCTTGTCATCGGGCTGCTGCTGGCCTACCTGCTGCTGCCCTACGGCCTTCCAAACGCAGCAGCCGGGGCGGTTCTCGGTGTAACTGCGGGGGCTTTTTTCGCCTGCATCATTATGTTCATCACCTATGCCGTAAATCAAAACAAAACTTCTGCCGTGATGATGTCTACTGGAACGGCCCGGCCCATGAAGCAAATTTTATGGGAACTGTTGAAAATAGCTGTACCCATCACCATTGGCGCAGCAGTCTCTTCCCTGACGAACATCATCGATATGGTCATGATTCGCCAGCGCCTACAATCTATTACGGTCACGCCCGAGCTGTTTCAAACACTGACCAATTACTTTGGAATTCCGCAGCTGGAAGCCGTGATTGGCGAGCTCATGCAGGTCAATCCATCTGAAATCCTGTACGGCTCTTATTCCGGCTTTGCAATACCGATGTTCAACCTGCCGCCAACCATTGTGATGGCACTCTCCATGAGCGTCGTTCCAGCCATCTCCGGAGCATTTGCCTTAAAAAATAAAAATCAGGCCCGCCGGCTGACTGAATCGACCGTCCGCATCACAACCATGTTCGCGGTCCCCTGCGCGGTCGGCCTGTCCGTCTTGTCTATGCCCATCCTGACTGCCGTCTATAACAATGCGCGCGCACAGAGCATGCTTGCTATCCTGTCCTATGCCGTCATATTCGTGTGCCTTGTGTCCGTAACCACCGCAATTCTGCAGGCGTCGGGAAATGTGATGCTCCCGGTCCGCAATATGCTCATTGGCGGCGTGATAAAAATTGTGACGAACTACGTTTTCATCGCTATTCCCTCCATACATATCAATGGCGCGCCAATCAGCACCAATCTGTGCTATCTGACCATTGCGGTGCTCAACATTCTTGCGATTCGCAGAATCATTAAACCGGAGTTTAGTTTTGTCGAGTTTATTGTAAAGCCTGTCGCCTCTGCAATCGTCATGGGGTTCGGGGCGTTTTTTTCCTACCAGGCGGCCGCCCGTCTGCTGGAAGCGCCGCAAATCACAACGCTGGTGGAGTTTCTGCCGCAGTCCTATCCCATTACGCCTGTCGACAGCGGCGTCCGTATGAAAACGGTATTCGCCCTCTGCATTGCAATCGGTGCTGGCGCGGTGTTGTATGCCATCATGTTGTTTCTGCTCCGGAGTGTAAAACGGATCGATGTGGAAATGCTCCCGAAGGGAGAAAAAATCGCAGCAGTTCTAGACAAATTTCATCTGCTCTCCTAACGGATGCAGCCCTATTCTTAAGGCCCTTTAAGCAGATTCCCGACCATTTTTTCCAATTTTTAGGAATACCAACCATAAAATACAGAAAAACAGGTGAAAAAAATATGAAAAACGAAAAAAAAGACTATACATTTGAGGATTTAATTGGTATAATAGACATGTTGAGAAGCGAGGGCGGATGCCCGTGGGCCCGCAAGCAGACGCACCAATCCATCAAGGCAAACCTGCTTGAAGAATCCTACGAAGCAATTGAAGCTTTGGACAGCGGCGACAAAGAAAAATTCGCCGACGAGCTTGGGGATGTCCTGTTGCAGGTCGTATTCCATTCGGCAATTGGAAAGAGTGAAGGAACATTTTCCATACAGGATGTACTCAACCACATCTGTTCCAAAATGATTAGCCGCCACACGCATATTTTTGGAACGGACACTGCAGAAACTACAACCGAGGTACTTGACACCTGGGAGAAAAATAAACGTGCTGAGAAGGGAATTTCCAGCCACACAGAAAGTCTGAACGATGTCTGCCATTATCTTCCGGCACTGATTCGGGCACAAAAAGTACAGGCCAAAGCCGCGAAGGCCGGGTTCGATTGGGACAATGTTTCAGGGGCGCTCGACAAGGTGAAGGAGGAAACCGCAGAGCTTGAAGAAGCGGTTGCCGCCGGAAATCCGGCCGATATTGAAGAAGAGTTCGGCGACCTATTGTTTGCTGCTGTGAATGTGGCGCGGTTTATCGACGTCAAATCGGAGCTTGCCCTGACTGCGGCAACCGAAAAATTCATCCGGCGCTTTGGTAAAATGGAAGCAGAAGCCGCAAAGAACGGAAGGACGCTCGATGAAATGACGCTGGCGGAAATGGACCAGCTGTGGGATTCCATTAAGCACCCTTG
>CABSKZ010000036.1 GCA_902478395.1 uncultured Eubacteriales bacterium
AGAGAATACTGCGCGTTGGCGGGACTGGTGGAAGGCAATGTGGCCGACGGCAGCTTACATTTTACAGGAGAATACTTTTCAAAGATGTCTGCCGATTTTTTCCCGTTGAAGCAAACCAAGCGGATATCAGCCTCCTCTATGATTCGGCTGATATCGTTGGCAACCGGATTCCGGATAGTTGCGTCGGACGAGCCGGTGATATCGCAGCTTGCAAGAGTATCCCACACCGCAACCCTGTTTTGGAGCAGCATCTCCCTTTTTTCCTGCACCGTGACGGGAACATCGCAGCCGAATAAATTGGCCGTCACCTTCCAGAATCGGTTTTGTGGGTGGCCATAATAGAACTGTGTTTCCCGGGACTTTACCGACGGGAATGAGCCAAGAATCAAAACACGGCTATTGCCGTCATAAACCGGGGCAAAAGGATGAACTGGCATGGGGGCCTCCTTTCTTGTTTCGTAAAACAGGGGCTGTCTCCAAGCGACAACCCCTGTTTTGGGATGGATATAAAATACGCAGATTCAATAAACCGACACAGGGCACACGAAGGTACATCAAACGGTACCGATTGCTCAAAATGCAATTCAGATTTATTTCACCACAATATTGACCAGCTTACCGGGGACACAGATCACCTTCACAATGGTTTTTCCGGCCGTGAACTCCTTAATTTTCTCGTTCTCCAAAGCCGCTTTTTCTGTTTCCTCTTTTGAGAGGTTGGTCGGAATCACCAGCTTGTCGCGGACCTTACCGTTGATTTGTGCCACGATTTCAATAGTGTCCTCCACCGTTTTCGCTTCATCGTATTCCGGCCATTTAGCGTCGTGCAGATAGCCGGGGAAGCCTGCCAGGCTCCACATTTCCTCCGTCATGTGCGGCGCGGTCGGGTTGAGCAGCAGCAGAAACGTGCGGAACTCGCCCCGCGTGATACTGCCCTTTTTGTAAAACTCATTTACCAGAGCCATCAGTGCCGCTATGGCGGTATTGAACTTCATCCGTTCAATATCTTCTGTCACTTTTTTAATCGTTTTATGCATGGAAATTTCCATATCCGGGGAATAACCATCCCCATCGGCTAACATAGCCTGTAAATTCCAAACGCGTTCCATGAACCGGTAGCATCCCTTGACCCCGTTCATTGACCACGGCGTTGCCTGGTCAAACGCACCGATAAACATTTCATAGGTACGGAAGGTATCCGCGCCGTATTGCTCAACAATATCATCCGGATTGACGACGTTGCCGCGCGATTTCGACATCTTTTCGTTGTTTTCACCCAGAATCATTCCATGGGAAGTTCGTTTCATATATGGCTCTTTGGTGTTGACCACGCCGATGTCATACAAAAACTTGTGCCAGAAACGGGAATAGAGCAGATGGAGCGTCGTATGTTCCATACCGCCGTTGTACCAGTCAACAGGCATCCAGTAATCAATATTTTCTTTGGACGCAAGCGCTTCGCTGTTATCCGGGTCCAGATAGCGCAGGAAATACCAGGAAGAGCCGGCCCACTGCGGCATGGTGTCCGTCTCCCGCTTCGCCGGAGCACCGCATTTCGGACAGGTGGTGTTCACCCAATCCTCCATTTTTGCCAAGGGAGATTCCCCGTTGTCCGTCGGTTCGTAGTTGTCGATTTCCGGCAAGGTCAGCGGAAGGTCATGTTCGTCCAGCGGCACCCATCCGCATTTGTCGCACCAAACCAGCGGAATTGGCTCGCCCCAGTAGCGCTGGCGGGAAAACACCCAATCGCGCAGTTTATAGTTGACCTTTTTCTTACCGATTCCTTTTTCTTCAAGATATGCAATCATGGCGGAAATAGCGGATTTTACTTCCATGCCGTCCAGAAATCCGGAATTCACCATTTTTCCGCTAGAGGTTGTTGTGTATGCTTCCTTCTGAACATCCTCGCCGCCGGCGACAACTTCGATAATTGGCATATCAAATTTCTTCGCAAACTCCCAGTCGCGGCTGTCGTGCGCCGGAACTGCCATAATTGCGCCTGTGCCGTAGCTCATCAGGACATAGTCGGAAATCCAGATTGGGATTTCTTTCCCGTTGACCGGGTTCACCGCGGACAGCCCATCGAGCATCACACCAGTTTTCTCTTTCACCAGCTCGGTCCGCTCAAATTCTGATTTATGCGCAGCTTCCGCACGGTAGGCGGCCGCTTCCTCATAATTTTTAATCTGACCCTTGTACTTTTCCAGATACGGATGTTCCGGTGAAAGCACCATATAGGTGGCACCAAACAGCGTATCCGGCCGCGTGGTGTAAACTGTAATTTTATCCTCGCTTCCCGCGATGGTAAAATCGACCTCCGCGCCTTCAGAACGCCCGATCCAGTTCTTTTGCTGAATTTTGACCTTTTCTATGTAGTTCAGGTCGTCCAAATCGTCTATCAGCCGCTGCGCATAGTCCGTAATTTTCAGCATCCACTGGCTTTTGTTTTTCTGCACGACCTCGCTGCCGCAGCGCTCACAAACGCCGTTCACAACCTCCTCATTTGCCAAGCCAACCTTACAGCTGGTACACCAGTTAATCGGCATTTCCTGCTTGTACGCCAGGCCTTTTTTGAACAGCTGGAGAAAAATCCACTGCGTCCATTTATAATATTTTTCATCCGTGGTATTAATCTCCCGCGACCAGTCAAACGAAAAACCGATGCTTTTCAGCTGGCGCTTAAAGTTCGCAATATTATCCGCGGTGACTTTTTTCGGATGGATTTTATTCTTAATGGCGTAGTTTTCCGTCGGCAGGCCAAACGCGTCCCAGCCGATCGGGTACAGAACGTTGTAGCCCTCCATCCGCTTCTTCCGCGCGACGATATCGAGCGCGGTATAGCTTCTCGGATGCCCGACGTGCAGCCCGTGGCCCGACGGATAGGGGAATTCCACCAGTCCGTAAAACTTCGGCAGGGTCTTGTCATCCTTCGTTTTGAACGTCTCTTCCGAATACCATTTATCCTGCCACTTCTTTTCGATTTCTCTGAAATTATAATCCATGTACAGCAACCTTTCTTACTCTTCTTCGTCTTTCTTCAAAAACTTGTCAATATCAACCTCTGCCGCGTCAGCCCACAATTTTTCCAGCCCATAAAACTCCCGTGTTTCCTGATAGAAAATGTGGCAAATCACGTCGCCGTAATCTAAAAGAATCCAGTTGAGGCCCTGCTTGCCCTCTTTTTTCAGAAGCGGCTCCTTCTTTAAATCCATCGCTTCCTCAACCGCGTCCGCCAGCGCCTTGACCTGCGTCGTCGACGGCGCGCTGCAAATAACAAAGTAGTCGGCCAGAATGGTTAGATCCGTCACCTTGAGCGCAGTGATGTCGTGTGCTTTTTTTGCGTCTAATACCTTTACGATGTGTTTCATTTTGTTTACAGCAATCATGTTGTCACCTTCCCTTTACAGCTGGATTTTTCAACAAGCCCGCGAAAATATTCCCGTGTTGCGAGGCTTTGTTTATGTAACACTTTATTCTTGGACAGGACGTAGGAAATGGTCATATCGGTGGCGAACAGCATAGCGCGGTCGAGATCCTCCCGACAAAGGGCCCGAAGCTCCGCAAGCCCTTCCATCTCCTCGCGGTTTGGCTCAATATAATCGGCCAGATACAGTATTTTTTCGAGCTTCGTCATACCCGGCCGCCCAAGCGTATGATGCTTGATAGCGCTGATGATTTCCGGATCGGTAATATCGAACTCCGTCTGCACCAGCTTAGCGCCGAGATCGGGATGAATCAGCGCGCGCTGCTCCTTTTTTAAGTCATCGAGTTCCACGCCGAGCTCGTTGCACATATCGACCATTTTGCTTTTATCGATATCCTTGGCGCAGTCATGCAGCAGTCCTGCAATTTCTGCCTTTCCTTCATCGGCCCCAAACCTGTGGGCAAGCTCCTTCGCCGTGTTCATCACGCCGATAGAATGCTGGTAGCGTCTCGGTGTAAGCATGGTTTTGAGCTTTTCCTTCATTTGTATCCTATCCATGTTTGACTCCTTGTTCCTGTTTTAATGATGTCTATATAATCCATGTTGCTTAATATACTCATTAACCGCCGGCGGAATCAGGCGGGAGACATCTTCCCCCCTGCCGAGCATTTCCCTGATTTGTGTGGAGGAGATATCCATATGGACATTGTCAATGAGAAACACGCGCGGCGGCTTCTCATCTCCGTCAAACCGTTTGAGGTAATCCTCCTTTTTGGTATCCGGCCGGGAAAAAACGATGATTTTGCACAACGACATCAGCTCCCGGTAATGCCACCAGGATGGCATGTCGGCAAAGGAATCTGCCCCGATAACAAAATACAGCTCGTCCTCGGGATAAGCCGCACGAAAATGCTTCACCGTGTCCACGGAATAGCTGAGGGTATCGCGCTCCAGCTCAAAATCGGAGACGTCGGACCAGTCAAACGCCGAAGCCGCAAGGCATGTCATCTGATACCGTATGCTTTTTGGCGTCACTTCTTTATCTGTTTTGTGCGGCGGGTCTCCAGCCGGGATAAAAATCACCCGGTCCAGCCCCAGCTCCGAAACTGTTTTTTCCGCAATAACGAGATGGCCGTTGTGAATCGGGTCAAACGTGCCTCCAAAAAGTCCGATTTTAAGCATAGTTCCTCCGCCATTTAAATTTCAATCGTTTTATTTTCCTTCGATTCCCGGTACAGCACAATCCGTGAGCCAATGGCCTGCACAGGCTCCGCACCGAC
The DNA here is from genome assembly GCA_902478395.1 of uncultured Eubacteriales bacterium. Lineage (GTDB taxonomy): Bacteria > Bacillota > Clostridia > UBA1381 > UBA9506 > CABSKZ01. The sequence goes on from CABSKZ010000036.1 coordinate 4,705, forward strand.
AAGCGACGCCAGCTCCCCGCAGGTTTGCTTCGTATCCAGGAAGGCCGTCTCAAGAATATGTATTTTTATCAGCTCGCGCGCCTCCAGTGCGTCGTCCACCTGTTTGATGAAATTGTCATTGATTCCACCCTTGCCAATTTGCAGGATGGTTGGAACATTGTTCGCAAGCGCACGCAGCGCCGCCCGCTGTTTACTGGTTATCATGAAAGCCTCCCAATCGTTGTTTGTTCCCCGCTTCGCGGAGTTTCCGCTTCAGTTCGCGGTTTTTCCGCAGGAGGTCCTCTATCTGCCGGTCCTTCTCCGCAAGGCCGCTTGCGTATGTGTCGGAAAGACGCTCAATATAATCCAACACCTCCTGCTTGTCAAACCCCTTGAACACGGTTTTAAAGCCACCGGTCAAACAAATCCCCCCTCAACATGAAAATCGAAGGGCGGCATAGGCCGCCCAGAGCGTGTCGGAAAAGTCGACACGCTTCAAGTCGAAATCTGTCTACGACAGCTTTCGCTTGATATCAAGGGCTTACGTTCGCACGAACGCTAACGCGCCCAGCCCTTGCAAGGAGCGGATTTCCCGGCACATGTCCGGGAAGTCCGCAATCTCAAGTCAGAGGGGACTCCCCTCTGACAACTCCCCATATTTTGTGTAATTTATAGTTTTTCGACAGTCTGAGGGCGGCATAGGCCGCCCAATGCTTCATTTCTACAGCACTTTATTCAACATATCTTCAAAATGGCTTTTCGGATACGCGCCGCTAACCTGGTCTTTGATTTCCCCGTCCTTAAATACTATAATGGTCGGAATGGTCATCACGCCGAATTTCGCAGCCAGCTCACTTTCCTCATCTACGTTGACTTCACAAATTTTTGCTTTGCCCTTGTATTCATCCGCAAGCTGATCCATAATCGGCAGCACCATCCGGCACGGGCCGCACCAGGTTGCCCAGAAATCCACCATCACCGGAACATCGGAATTCACGACTTCCTTCTCAAAATCAGAAACGGACACATTTACGATATTTTCGCTTGCCATCCTTCTGCCTCCTCTGCAAATTGTCACATGATATAGTATAAACCAATTTATCTGATATTATTATACATTTGCGCCGCTGAAAAGTCAAATAGTATCCTGCTAAAATGCAAAAAATGTTTGCTTTTTTTTGTCGAAACAGGTACAATAAAAGGACAGGGATGAAAATAACGAAATTTTTGTGTTTTTATGCCGGGAAACCGGCTTATGACAAGATATAAAACGACTTGAATTGAGCCGCAGACGCGGCATGGAGGTTGGTATGGGCTTTGTTCATCTTCACGTACATACCGAATACAGCTTTTTAGACGGCGCTTGCCGGATTGGCGCGCTGATGGAACGCGCCAAAGAGCTTGGCATGGAATCCATCGCAATTACGGACCATGGCGGGATGTACGGCATCATTGAATTTTATAAGCAGGCAAAGGCAGCGGGACTAAAGCCAATCATCGGCTGTGAGGTATACACCGCCGCGCGCGACATGCTCGATAAAACACACGAGATGGGCAACCGGACCGGACATTTGATACTCCTTGCGGAGAACATGACGGGCTACCGGAACCTGATTAAAATTGTATCCCGCGGGTTCATTGAAGGATTCTACTATAAACCGCGCGTGGATTTTGATGAGATTAAGCGCCACAGCGAGGGACTTATCGCCCTTTCCGCCTGCTTGGCGGGCGACATCCCCAACGCCATCATGGCAGGGGACCTTGCGCGGGCGCGGAAGCTGATTGCGGATTATGTGGAGGTATTCGGGAAGGAAAACTTTTTCCTTGAAGTTCAGGACCATGGGATTCCGGAGCAGAAAAAAGTGAACTCCCACCTGATTGATTTCGCGCAGGAATTCGGACTCGGTTTAGTCGCAACCAACGATGTACATTACATAGAGCAGAAGGACGCGAAATATCAGGACCTTTTGATGTGTATCCAGACAAACCGGAAGGTAGCCGATACGGACCGAATGCGGTTTGACAGCGAGGAATTCTACCTAAAAAGCGAAATGGAGATGCGCCTGCTGTTCGGGAACATCCCGGAGAGCCTCGACAACACCGAAAAAATAGCCCAACGCTGCAATGTGGACTTTGAATTCGGCGTAACAAGGCTGCCGAAATATCCCGTTCCAAACGGGGAAGATTCCTACAGCTATTTGAAGCGTCTGTGCGAGGATGGTCTGCGCGAACGTTACAGCGACGGCAATCAGGAGGCGAAGGACCGTCTGGAATACGAATTGGGCGTCATTTCCTCCATGGGCTACGTCGATTATTTTTTAATCGTCTGGGACTATGTGAAGTTTGCAAAGGACCACGACATTCCTGTTGGCCCCGGCAGGGGCAGCGGAGCAGCGAGTATTGTGGCGTACTGTCTCGACATCACAAGCATCGACCCTCTGGAATTTGCCCTTGTATTTGAGCGTTTTTTAAATCCGGAGCGCATCAGCATGCCGGATATCGACGTCGATTTCTGCAATGAAAACCGCCAGCGCGTTATCGACTATGTTATTGAAAAGTACGGACGGGACCACGTCGCACAGATTATCACCTTCAACGCCATGAAGGCGAAGGCGGCGGTGCGGGACGTCGGGCGCGTCCTGGACGTATCCTACGCGGAGACGGACGCGGTTGCGAAGCTGATTCCGTTCGAACTAAAGATGACAATTGACAAGGCGCTGTCCATCAGCCCGGATTTAAAGGCGAGCTATGACACAAATCCGGTTGTGAAGGAACTGATTGACGACGCACGCGCGCTGGAAGGATTGACCCGAAATGCCGGAACCCACGCGGCGGCTGTCGTAATTGCCAAGGATCCATTGACCGACTATATCCCCATTCAGAAGAATGACGATATTATTACGACCCAGTTTCCGATGGGCTCCATCGAGGAGCTGGGATTGCTGAAGATGGACTTTCTCGGGCTGCGGAACCTGTCCATTATTAAAGATGCGCTCAACATCATTCGGCAATCCACGGGCGAGACGGTGGACATCGACAAAATCAACCTTGCAGAACCAAAGGTGTATGAAATGCTCTCCCGCGGAGAAACAGAGGGCGTATTCCAGCTGGAAAGCGGGGGCATGAAGCAATTCATCAAGGAGCTCCGCCCGGAAAACATTGAGGATATCATCGCCGGAATCGCGCTCTACCGGCCTGGTCCGATGGAGCAAATTCCGCGTTACATTGAAAACAAGCTGCATCCGGAAAAGCTCAAATACAAGCATCCGATGCTGGAGCCGATTCTAAATGTGACCTATGGCTGTATGGTGTATCAGGAGCAGGTTATGCAGATTGTGCGAGACCTAGGCGGCTATTCTATGGGCCGTGCGGATCTGGTCCGCCGCGCCATGAGCAAGAAGAAGGCCGATATCATGACGGAGGAACGCAAAAACTTCGTCTATGGCAAGACGGACGAGGATGGAAACATTGTCATTGACGGCGCAGTCCGGCGGGGTGTTTCCGAGCAGGCCGCGAACGAAATCTTTGACGAAATGATGGACTTTGCCAACTATGCCTTCAACAAGGCACACGCCGCGGCATATGCAGTGGTAACCTATCAGACAGCGTACTTAAAATGTTTTTACCCCGCGGCTTACATGGCGGCGCTGCTGTCGAGCGTGCTGGATTCGCCGGAAAAGGTGTCCCGCTACTCCCTTGAGGCGAACCGGATGGGAATTAAAATTCTCCCGCCGGACATTAACAAAAGCTGCAGCGGCTTCACCGTATCCGGCAATAACATCCGGTTTGGGCTTGCGGTCATTAAAAACGTCGGGGTCGGCTGTGTCGACGGCATTGTGAAGGAGCGGGATGAGCATGGCCTGTTCCGAAGCTACGACGATTTTGTGAAGCGCTGTACAGGCCTGAACGTTTCAAAGCGGGTGCAGGAGAATCTGATTAAATGCGGCGCGTTCGACGCGCTCGGTGAAAAACGTTCGCAGCTGATGGCCGTGTTTGAACAGATGATTGACGCAGCCGCGGAGGACCGCAAAAAGAATGTACGCGGCCAAATTTCGCTGTTCGGCGGCGGGGAAGAAGAGGAAGGCCCCTCCGGCGCGGTGCGGTATCCGGACTTGGAGGAATACCCTGTCAAAAAGCTCCTTGCAATGGAAAAGGAATGCATAGGGTTTTATATTTCCGGCCATCCGCTTGATGAGTTTGCGGATGAGGTCCGCCAGTTTTCTACAATAACCGCGGCAGATATCGCCGCATTCGGAGACAGCGGGGATGATGCCGCAGGGGATTATGCGGAAGAAATCTATGATGGTGCAGATGTGACAGTGTGCGGAATCGTTTCTGAAATCCGCAGCAAGTTGACGCGCGGCAACCAGATGATGGCATTCATGACCATAGAGGACTTGACAGGAAAGATTGAAACGATTGTGTTCCCAAAAACCTATCTTGCCTGCAAACCTTATTTGTATGAGGACAGCATTCTGAAAATAGACGGAAAGCTGAGCTTTCGGGAAGAAGAGGAACCAAAGCTCCTGTGCAATTCCATTATGCCGCTGGCGGATGCAAAAGCGGGCGCCGCGACCGGCCAAAAGCTATATCTGCGATTTATGCTCGGAAAAGATTTTCTTCTGGAGCGGCTGAAGCCTGTTCTCCGCCAGCACCGGGGAGATGTTCCGGTTTGCATTCATATCGAGGAAACGAAAAAGACTGCCGTTGCGCAGAAGGACCTGTGGGTTACGCTGGACGATGCTTTGGTAGACCAGCTGGCCGGTGTTATCGGCCGGGAGAATGTGGCGGTAAAATAATTAGCCGTACAGGTATTTTTGTAGATTGCCACGTATAAAAATAATATAGGAAGATATAGAGATGCCCCCGCTATCCGAAGCGGCGGGCATCTTGCGCGGGAATCTCGACAGCGGGGTTCAATTCCTGCAATATGGTGATTTACGGAATTTTCATTATAAAAATCTGTTTATAAATTGACTTATCATTTGGGAGGAACATATGGGGATAGTGGAATTGGTACTGATTGCAGTGGGCTTGTCTATGGACGCGTTTGCGGTTTCCATTTGTAACGGGATGGCTGTGGAAAACCTACGTTTGCGCGACGCCTGTAAATTCGGCCTGTTTTTTGGTTTTTTTCAGGCGGCAATGCCGTTGATTGGCTATTTCGCGGGAAAGGCGTTCAGCGGATATGTTTCGGCAGTGGACCATTGGGTTGCCTTTGCGCTGCTGGCGTTTATCGGCGGGAAGATGCTGTATGAAGCGGTCAAGGGCGATGGGGAAAAATGCGTAAGCAATCCGCTGCAATTCAAGGTGCTGTTTACGCTTGCAGTGGCAACCAGCATCGATGCGCTCGCGGTTGGCGTTACGTTCGCGTTTATGGAGATGAATATCTGGCTGAGTATCCTGACCATTGGCGCGATTACGTTCGTAATCTCCACCTTTGGCGCAATGATCGGAAAAAAAGCGGGTGTATTTCTTGGCAGCCGCGCCGAAATCGTTGGCGGTCTGATACTGGTATTCATGGGCGCAAAAATTTTAATTGAGCATTTGTTTTTTTCATAGGGCGAAGGGGGCGCTGCCGACCGGGGCAGCGCCTTTTTTAGTCGGCTATCAGCGGGCGGCGGGTTGTTAAAAATACTGCAAAAAAATAGACAAAAAAATGATGTAAAATTTATGAGTTATTATGCGTTGAAAATTGAAAACTGCTGTGGTATAATAGCCGAACTACCAAAAATGAAAGAGGTGCTGTTGTATGAATTTTCAATTTTACATGCCTGTAAAAATTCTGTTCGGAGCGGGCAAGCTGGGTGAGCTGCACAACCAGGAGCTTCCCGGCAGCAAGGCGCTGATTGTCACCTCTGCGGGTACGTCAGTGAAGAAATTCGGGTATCTGACCCAATTGGAACAGCAATTGGAGCTAGCAGGGGTGACCCATGTACTATTTGACAGAATATTGCCAAACCCAATCAAGGAGCACGTCATGGAAGGAGCGGCGTTGGCAAGGGAGACCGGCTGTGATTTCGTTGTTGGGCTTGGCGGCGGGAGCAGCATTGATTCTGCAAAGTCAATTGCTGTGATGGCAACGAACAAAGGGGATTACTGGGACTATATTGACGGCGGGACAGGCAGAGGGCTGCCGGTTCCAAACGCGCCGCTGCCGGTCGTTGCGGTCACTACGACGGCCGGGACGGGAACGGAAGCGGACCCTTGGACAGTTATCACCAACAAAAATGAGAAAATTGGGTTTGGGTACGACAAAACCTTTCCGGTTCTTTCAGTGGTTGACCCAGAGCTGATGGTGTCTGTTCCGGCAAGACTGACGGCCTATCAAGGCTTCGACGCGCTGTTTCACAGCACAGAGGGGGTTGTGAACCGCACCGCGAGTATCATGAGCGATCTGTTTGCGTACCAGGCGATCGGACTAATCGGCAAAAGCCTTGCCGCCGCAGTGAAAGACGGGAAAAATCTTGACGCACGGGCTGATGTCGCGCTCGCAAACACATTATCTGGAATTGTGGAATCTACTTCCGGCTGTACGTCGGAACATTCCATGGAGCATGCCCTGAGCGCCTACCATCCAAAACTGGAGCACGGCGCAGGGCTGATTATGGTCAGCCTCGCCTACTACACGTTTCTGGCAAAATCCGGCGCCTGCAATGATAAACTTATAACAATGGCAAAGGCGCTTGGACGGACGGAGGCAAAGGACCCAATGGATTTTGTTGCGGCACTTGCAGAATTACAGAAACAGTGCGGCGTTTATGGGCTGAAAATGTCCGAATACGGCATCACGCAGGAGGAGCTTCCGCAGATTGCGCAAAACGCGCGGGAGACGATGGGCGGCCTGTTTACAGCCGAGCCATGCGAAATCAGCAACACAGATGTCGTAGAAATTCTGAAACAATCCTATCAATAGGTTTAGAGGGAACTATCATGACCAGAAATTTAACGGCCGGCCATCCGGCAAAAGTAATTTTTTTATTTACCATCCCACTCTTAATCGGAAACCTGTTTCAACAGCTATACAGCATGGCGGACACGCTGATTGTGGGGCGTACAATCAGCGTTAACGCGCTGGCCGCGGTTGGATGCACGGGGAGCATTGTCTTCCTGATTATTGGCTTCGCCCAGGGCGTGACCTCCGGGTTCTCTATCATAACCGCCCAGCGCTTCGGCGCCGGGGACGAACCCGCAGTCCGGCGGAGCTTCGCGGTCAGTATCGTGCTGAGCGCCGCGGTTACGTCCATTTTAATGATAATCAGTATCATTTCCGCCCGGTCAATGCTGGAACTGATGCGCACTCCGCCGGAAATTATGGAGGATGCATACAGTTATATCATCGTCATTTACTTTGGCATTTTTGCCTGCGTGCTGTTTAACCTGCTGTTCAACGTTATCCGCTCGCTGGGGGACAGCCGCACCCCTTTGGTATTTCTGGTTGCGGCGTGTATTTTAAACATTGTGCTGGATTTTGTTTTTATTTTGAACTTTCACATGGGGGTTGCCGGCGCGGCCTGGGCGACGATTCTGGCCCAGCTGGTTTCAGGCGGACTGTGTATTCTTTTTATTATTAAAAAGTTCCCGGTGCTGATGCTCTCGAAAGCAGATTGGCGCATCACCAAAGACGACATATGGTCTCACATCCGCGTAGGGCTGCCGATGGGTTTTCAGTCGTCGATTATCGCAATCGGGGCGATTCTTTTACAGGCCGCTCTGAATAATCTGGGAGCAACCAGCGTCGCTGCCTACACAGCGGCATCTAAAATAGACCAGTTCGCTACCATGCCAATGATGTCGTTCGGCATGTCTATGGCGACGTTTGCGGCACAGAACTATGGTGCGAAAGATTTCGGACGCATACGACAGGGCGTACGGCAGTGCTGTATGATGTCCGTGGCGTTTTCCGTTGTAATCGGTATCGTCAATATTCTTTTCGGGAGGTATCTGACCGGTGTTTTTGTTGGTGCAGAACCGGAAGTGGAGGCCTTGGCGCAGATATTCCTGAATATCAACGGCGCGATGTACTTCGTTCTGGCACTTCTGTTCGTTTACCGCTATACCCTGCAGGGCTTGGGGCAGAGCATGATCCCTACTATTGCGGGCGTCGTCGAGTTGTGTATGCGGACATTCGCGGCAGTTGTCTTAGCGCAGTATATCGGCTTTGCGGGGGCATGTCTTGCTAATCCCTTCGCTTGGATTGGCGCCTGTGTTCCGCTGGGAATTGCTTACTACAGGCTCATTAAAAAAATCTCCGCACAGGAAATCCCTGCCGATGCTGCGGATAGCATAGGGAAAGCGTTATCTGAAGAGACGGCAGCAAATGCGCACACCACGTAAAGCATAAACCCCATATGTGCGCCATTTTGTGAAAGCACAAATAAGAAACAGCGTATAAACATGGGTAAAAAATTGTAATATGACGAATTTTACAATCAAAATGCTTTTTCGCTTCGAATAAACAGCATCCCTCTGGACATCTTTGTGCCTTCGTGTTCGATTTGACCAATCTACATTTTGTGGGGAGGGCGGACGCAAAAAAGGGGCTGTCGAAAAACCATAAATTATACAAAACAGGGGAGTTGTCAGAGGGGTGATCCCCTCTGACTTAGAATTGCGGATTTCCCGGACATGTGCCGGGAAATCCGCTCCTTGCAAGGGCTGGACGCGTTAGCGTTCGTGCGAACGTAAGCCCTTGATATCAAGCGAAAGCTGTCGAAGACAGATTTCGACTTAAAGCGTGTCGACTTTTTCGACACGCTCAGGGGCTGTCGCCAAGCGACAGCCCCTTTTTAAATTACTTTTTTCCATTTGCTAGATGCTCCTCATAGGTCTTTGAGAACCGGTGTGTTCCGCTGGAGTCCAGCACAAAGAACAAATAGTCCGTATTATTCGGATAAAGTGCCGCCTCAATGGATTTTTCGCCAGGGGAAGCAATAGGACCTACCGGAAGCCCCTTATTGATGTAGGTGTTATACGGCGACTGAATTTTCGTATCTGCCTCAGAGAGCACCGGTTTGCGTTCTTTTAAAATATACTGCACGGTAGCGCAGGATTGCAGGTAAGGCATATCCTGGCTTTTCAGACGGTTATGAAAAACACTGGAAACATCCTTGCGGTCCGTGTCGCCCACCGCTTCCCGTTCAATGATGGAGGCCAGCGTGACGATCTGGTCCGTCGTCATGTTCAGTTCTTTTGCACGTGCCTTGTATTTCTCACTATATACCTCGTCAAACCGTTTCAGCATCGCGTCGATAATGGTTTTTTCACTGTCCGTTTTTTCAAACTGGTAGGTATCCGGGAAAAGATAACCCTCCAGACGATTTTCCCGTTTGGGCAGCGCGCGGACAAAGTCGTAATCAAACGGTTCATTTTCAATCAGGTCGAAAAATACGGTCTTGTTAATCAGCCCGGCCTCTTCCAGTTTGTCGGCAATCTGCCGCAACTCATATCCTTCCGGAATGGTAATTTTAACAGAGTTCGGGTTTTTCCCGATGCCCTTTAGCGCCTTAAATATTTCTTCATATCCCATGCCGGTTTTCAATTCAAATTCTCCCTGCTGGTAGGTTCCGTCATGACCGCCAAATTTTGATACCAGCCGGAAAAAAAACGGTTTTTTAATAATATTGTTTTCCTTGAGCGTCTGGGCTATCTGTGCTGTTGTCGCTCCCTGCTTAATTGTAACGGCGCTGATGGTTGCCGAATCTACGGGATGGGGCGAGTAATCCCGCCACCAAGAGAACCCTGTTGCACCTAGCCAAACAAATATCACTGCCACAAACAGGATTCCAATTATATTTTTTTTCTTCTTTTTACGCCTTTTTGCTGCCATAGGGCACCTCCTTCCTAAAGTTTCAGGTTCGCGACAGCATTCAAAGAGCTATCCGCGAATTCGCCCTGCAAAAATTTATAATATCCCGCGCAGGCAATCATTGCCGCGTTATCCGTGCAGAGCACAGGCTCCGGATAATAGAGTTCCAGGCCGTTCTGCACTGACGCCTCCCGGAAGGAGGCACGCAGAGCTCCATTCGCACTGACGCCGCCTGCTAAAACCACCTTGTTCACGCCGCGGTTTTTCGCCGCACGGATGGTATGTTCTGTCAGCACATTCACAACCGCATACTGAAATCCCGCGGCGATATCGGCCTTTTGATAAGGTTCATTTTTCTGCTCACAGTTATGCAGATAATTAATAACGGCGGTTTTCACCCCGCTGAAGCTGAAGTCGTAGCAATTATCCTCAAATGCGACCTGCGGAAATTTCACCGCGCCGGGGCGCCCCTCTTTTGCCAATGCCTCCACCTTCGGGCCGCCCGGATATCCGAGTCCCAAAACGCGGGCGATTTTGTCGAACGCTTCGCCGGCTGCATCGTCCCGTGTCCGGCCCAGAATTTCAAATTCGGTATAGCCTTTGACGTGG
>CABSKZ010000037.1 GCA_902478395.1 uncultured Eubacteriales bacterium
GAGTATAATAGGTTAGGAATTACGAATTGTAGTGATATTGTGATGAATTGTCACATAAAATGAAATTGTCTGATTGTAACATTTCATATAGAGAAACAGCTGATTACGGAAGGAGATACAATATGACAAACAACAAGGCTGTACTTAGTTGGCTGGACGAAATGGTCGCACTGACCACACCGGATAAGGTCGTCTGGATTGACGGGAGTAAAGAACAGGCTGACCAGCTCCGCAAAGAGTGTGTGGAAAGTGGTGAGTTATTTGAATTAAATCAGGAAAAGCTGCCCGGCTGTTATTTGCACAGAACAGCGGTCAATGACGTTGCGCGGGTTGAAGACAGAACCTTTATCTGCACCTCTAAGAAAGAAGATGCAGGTCCGACGAACAACTGGGAAGACCCGAAGGTGATGTATGACAAGCTCAACGCTCTGTTTAAAGGTAGTATGAAGGGCAGAACCATGTATGTTATCCCTTACATGATGGGGGCTTATGGTTCTCCGTTCTCCAAGATTGGTATTGAGTTGACTGATTCCAGATATGTTGTTCTCAACATGGAGATTATGACCCGTGTCGGAACAAAAGTTCTGGAAGAACTGGGAGACAGCAGCGATTTTGTTCACTGTCTGCATGCAAAGAAAGACATTGATGCGGAAAACAGATATATCTGCCATTTCCCGGAAGACAACACCATTATGAGCATCAACTCCGGTTACGGTGGTAATGTATTGCTGGGCAAAAAATGTTTTGCTCTGCGTATCGCGAGTTACATGGGCAGAAAAGAAGGCTGGATGGCGGAGCATATGCTCATCCTCGGCCTCGAAAACCCGAAGGGCGAAGTAAAATATATCGCCGCGGCATTCCCGAGCGCCTGTGGTAAAACCAATCTGGCAATGCTGATTCCGCCGAAAGCGCTGAAGGGTTATAAAGTGTGGACGGTCGGTGATGATATCGCATGGCTGAGAATTGGCGAGGATGGCAGATTGTGGGCCGTGAATCCGGAAGCGGGCTTCTTCGGCGTTGCACCGGGAACCTCAACCAAGACGAATCCGAATGCATTGGCGACAACACAAAAAGATACGATATTTACAAATGTTTTGTTAAATACAGCTGACAACACCGTTTGGTGGGAGGGCTTGGACGGGGAGCCTCCGAAGGAAGGTATTGATTGGAAAGGCAACCCTTGGACACCAGAAAGCGGCGAAAAGGGCGCTCATCCAAACTCTCGGTTTACCGCTCCTGCGAAGCAGTGTCCGTGTATTTCCAGCGAATTCGAAGCGCCGCAGGGCGTTCCGATTTCCGCAATCGTGTTCGGCGGCAGACGTGCAAAAACCGCTCCGCTGGTATATGAGGCGTTTGATTGGCAACACGGTGTATTTGTCGGTGCAACAATGGCTTCTGAAACAACCGCGGCGGCGGCTGGTGCTGTTGGCGTTGTAAGACGTGATCCGATGGCGATGATTCCGTTCTGCGGATACAACATGGCAGACTATTTTGCACACTGGCTGGAAATGGGTAAGAAAATTCCGAATCCGCCGAAAATTTTCCATGTCAACTGGTTCCGTCAGGATGAAGAAGGTCACTTCATGTGGCCGGGCTTTGGTGACAACCTGCGCGTCCTGAACTGGATTCTGGATCGTTGTGAAGGAAAAGCTGACGCGAAGGAAACTGCGATTGGTTATCTGCCGAATGCCGATGATATCAACATCGACGGGCTTGATATTGATAAAGATGTTTTGGAACAGCTTCTGTCTGTTGACAAGGAAGTCTGGAAGGAAGATGTGGAAGGCCAGAAGGAATTCTTCGCGAAGTTCGGGGATGATCTGCCGGCTGGCATTACTGAAGAGCTCTCTAAATTAGAAGAGCGTTTAAAATAGTTAAATAGACGTTTTTAAACGTCTGTTAATATTATGGGATTTATATTATGAGGAGGAAAACTAACATGAAAAACAAGATCTTATTAGGCGTACTTTCTTTGATGGTTGTTGCTGGCGCTCTGGCTGGCTGCGGCGGTGGAGACGATGCTAAATCTTCTGCTGCTCCGTCTAAAGCTGCTTCTTCTGCGGCTGCTTCTAAAGCTCCGGCTTCTGCGGCTGCTTCTAAAGCTCCGGCTTCTGCAGCTGCTTCTGGCGCTGCTAGCGCTGCTGCTTCTGCTTCCGCTGCTGCTACAACTGCTGCTGCGAAATAATTTAAGCAGGACAAGAACGGAATTTATATTCCAAAAAAAGAACAGGTTCTCGGACCTGTTCTTTTTTGCTATTATATATACTTTTCTATGATTACTAAATCATGTTTTCCTTTACAGAGTTTTCCGGTACTGTGTCGGCGTCTGTCCTGTTTCCTTTTTAAACACATAGCTGAAATAGACCGGATCCAAAAAACCGCATTGCAGGGCAATCTCCTCCATCTTTTGGTTTGTAAGCTGCATAAGCTGCTTAGCCCGTTCCAATCTCTGTTCTGTAATATATTCATTTGGCGTTCGGCCTAGCGTCTGTTTAAACATTTTATGAAAATAGCTTTTACTCAGGCCTGATATCTGTAACAACGACTCAATTGAAATCTGTTCATCCAGATGCCGGTGAACATACTCTATCACAGGCCTTAGATATCGGTTATACTGCCTGTAGGACTCTTGATAAACTGGCATCGTTAAATATAGCTCCCTTAAAAGCAGAAGAAGCTTAGACTGCACCGTCAGGTTCGAAAGCATTCCTGTATCCATCGCCTGGCACCGAATCTCTTCCGCAATATTCGTCAACTTTTTTGCCTGCGATCCCACTATTTTAAAAGGAACCCCGTCCAAAGGGTATGGCAGATTATTTGCGCTGAAATAGAGCCCTGTACCCCGATATGGCATAACTCCACAAACATATTGGCCGGGAATGCGAAAATTGACCGTATTTGCTTCAAATCGAATATTTTTCTCTCCTAACACGATACCGCCCTCGCTTTTCGAAAAGCAATCCAGCTCATACATCTCAACGGTTCGATAGGGCAGCCTTGTATTTGCTGGTAGCTGGTATCCATCAAAAAAGAAGCTCTTTTCTAATTTTATGCCAAGCTCCTGACTCATAAAATTCCTCCTTTCTTATTCATATTATCACACTATTTCTATAGTTACAATACCTTTTTTATACTATGTTCGGTAAAATATATGATATAATGGATGCGGCAGAGAAACAAAAGCTAAAATTGGCTTTTGACCATTGCATTTATTGAAACGGTGTGTAGGCCCGGTTGGCTGCTTGCTCTTAGAGGTATAATAAACGCAGAAGTGTCTATTATATGCCTCCCGCGTGGAATCCATTGCGCTTACGAATTTTTCCTCACGCTGTTCGGAAACGCACATGCGCAATTATACCAAAATCCTTCAGATTTATAGTATATACGGTAAGCCTTGCTCCACAAGTCTTTGGGTGTTGCCCTATCGCACTGGCGTGCGAACTATGATATTGATGGCTTCGCAAAAATGCCTTTGCGTGCAATCATTTTTGCTTCATGGTAGAATAAATCCGAATGCAACAAAGGGGGCGTTTAGTGAGAATATATGCCCTTGTGGTATAACATATTAAAATAGGAAAGGGGTCATTGTATGACCGGAAAAGAACGAATTACTAACATTCTACAGCATAAACCCGTTGACCGCATCGGCCTGTTTGAGCATTTTTGGTCGGACACCTACGCTGACTGGAGAAATAAGGGGTACATATCGGAGGATGTTACCATTGAGGATACATTCGGGTTTGATATGGCATGCAGTTGGGCCTTTGATTTGACCGCTGATTTGGACTATATCCCCGAAACCGTCAGTGAAACGGAAGATACAATTACGATAAAAGACGGAAATGGGGCAATTTTAAGAAGGCATAAAAAACATGATACGACTCCCGAGCATGTAGATTTTACCGTCAAAGATTATGAAAGCTGGAAGGAAATCCGTGATAAGATTACCTTTGACACCCGGCGTATCCGATATGATGCATACCGGGAAAAGAAACAGGAGTGTGCGGAAAAAAACCGTTTTTTCTGCTGGGAAGGTGTTAACGTTTTTGAATCTATCCATCCGGTCTGCGGGCATGAAAATTTCATGGTTGGAATGGCTCTGGAACCAGAATGGATTCATGAGATGGCATCGCTCTATGCAGACCTTACGATCGCGCTGTGGGATGATTTGTTTGCGAAAGAGGGTAAACCAGATGGAATATGGTTTTATGAGGACATGGGGTATAAGGAGCATCCATTCATGTCTCCTGAGATGTACCGCGAAATGATTATGCCCTACCACAAAAAGACCATCGATTACGCCCATAGCCTGGGCCTGCCTGTCATCATGCACAGCTGTGGATTCATCGAGCCGCTTCTGCCCCATATGATTGAAGCAGGCATTGATTGCCTTCAGGTAATTGAAATCAAGGCGGGGATGGACCTGCTGCGGATTCATAAGTTATATGGAGATAAAATTGCACTTATGGGAGGCATCGATGTCCGCGTATTATATACAAACGACCGTGCACTCATTGACAAGGAACTTGAAGCAAAAATTCCGGTTGTGAAAAATGGCTATGGCTTTGTCCTGCACAGCGACCATTCCATTCCAAAAACTGTCGATTTCGACACTTACCGTTATTTTGTGGAAAAAGGGCTGCAGCTGGGTACTTATTAATAGGATGGAACTGGGGAATAAAAATAAATTTTTATTCCCCTTGACTTTTTTAAATGATTGTGTTATCCTATAAGTAACCAGACAGTTACTTATAGGATAACAAGGAGTATTTCATGGGCAAATCGGATTTGACCAAACAGCGAATATTAGAAGCTGCCGAACAGGAATTTTCAGAAAAGGGCCTTTATGGCGCACGGGTTGACGAAATCGCCGCAAAGGCAGACATTAACAAGCGGATGCTTTACCAATACTTCGGCAATAAAGAGGAACTATACAAAACGGTCCTCTTCCATGTCTATAAACGCATTGCCGATATTGATGCGCTCCTCTTGACAGACAGCGGGGACAGTTGTGCGCTGGTTCGGGAAATTATCCGTGTGTATTATGACTTTCTCGCACAAAACCCTACCTTTGTCCGAATGATTATGTGGGAAAACTTAAACGGCGCACAGTATCTCGCAGATTCGGGCGCTGCTGATATTAAGGATCCTGCAATTCGTGCGCTTGGAAAAATCATTGACGAAGGGAAGGAAAAAGGCGTTTTTCGGGAGGATGTGGATAAAACCCAAGTGATGCTTTCCCTGATTACGTTCAGTTTTTCATACTTTTCGAATATCCACACGCTGTCCCTGCTATTGAAAACAGATTTAGGCAGTGAGGAAAATATGAAAAAACGGGTTGACTATGTGGCAAATCTGCTTTTAAACGATTTAATAAACTCGTAACGCGGCGACGTCTTATAAAAACACTTTTTAATAAGTGTTTTTATTATCAAAAAATATAACTAACCAGTTAGATACTATTTGATTATACCTTTTTAATAGTACGGTGACTTCAAGCGACAGGTTTTACCCTAACAATTATGTACTCTTATTCTAGCCTGTCAACTAAATCTGAATCTATTTTGAATTGCAGTGCCGTCCGTATGCGTCGTTATCACGTTCATTTTGGGCGACTGTCCTGTGAATTTGAGAGAGCTTTGACGATGAAAGGTACAAATAAAAAATCTATCATCTTTTAGGAACGGATTTTCTCGTCAGTGAAGGCGGACTCCCACTGGGGAAGAATCCACATTTTGGCGTGGATTCTCCACTCTATGAGGCAAATTTGAATGATACCCGACAGCTGATTGACGGACACGGCGTATTCGCATACATACGGGCTATTTTCCGCCCTTGTTTCTTATACAAACCCATATCCTCAGTGCAAAATAGGAAGATTTTTCGCTGATTGAAAAGGAGGTTCAAATGGATATTTTGGCTTTAAAACAACGCGCGTGGGATGAAATAGATGCAAACCGCGGACAAATTTTTTCGATAGGAAATACGGTTCTGGAAAACCCTGAAATGGGGTTTCAGGAATGGAAAACAGCGGAGCTGGTCAAAGATGTGTTTCGCGGCCTTAAAATTCCCTACGAAGAGAATCTCGCGATAACCGGTGTAAAAGGAACGATGCGGACACACCAAAATGGACCGACAGTCTGCCTTATTGGGGAAATGGACGCCATCACCTGCGCCTCCCACCCGTTTGCCGATCCTTCCACTGGCGCGGCACATGCCTGCGGTCACCATGCGCAAATTGCTTTTTTGCTTGGCTGCGCCATTGGACTTGTCCCGGTTCTTCGGCATTTAGAGGGCAATCTTGTTTTTCTTGCTGTCCCGGCTGAGGAATTCGCGGACTTGGATTACCGCCGCACGTTGGCTGCCGCGGGTAAAATTCGGTTTTACAGCGGAAAACAGGAACTGTTCCGTATTGGTGCGTTTGATGGGATCGACCTTGTCATGATGACACACGCCCAAGGAGAAACACCGGGGAAAGGCGTGTTTTTGGAAGGAAGCAGCCTGGGGTTTCTCAGCAAAACCATCCGCTTTTCCGGAAAGGCCGCGCACGCAGGCGGCGCTCCGCACGAAGGCATCAACGCACTGAATGCGGCCTCCATCGCTATGATGTGTATCAACGCCCAGCGTGAGACCTTCCGGGATGAGGACAGCATCCGCGTCCACCCGATTATTACGAAGGGCGGGGAATTGGTAAATGTGGTTCCGGCAGAGGTTATTATGGAAACCTACGTCCGCGGAAACAATTTTAAGGCGATACAGGGCGCTGCGGATAAGGTGGATCGGGCCGTTACCGGAGCGGCATATGCCATCGGCGCAACTGCCCACATTTCCAATCTGCCCGGCTATCTTCCACTGAAACAGGATCAGATGCTCAGTAAAATTTTTGAAAAGAATACCGCCGGATTTGTTGACGCCGATTCTTTGCACCACGGTATTGATATGGTTGGTTCCAGTGATATCGGAGATATTAGCCATCTGCTGCCTACCATCCAGCCCACCTTTGGCGGCTTTTCCGGGTCGGCGCACAGCCCCGGTTTCCGCGTTGCCGATCCAGAACTGGCCTACCTCTATCCTGCAAAAATGATGGCGGGGGCAGTCATTGATTTATTGGCAAACCACGCGGAAAAGGCAAGACAAGTGAAGCAGCAGTTCAGGCCGATTTTGACCAGGAAGACTTATCTGGAGCGGCTCGAATCGGCCTATGCGCAAAACACTGACCAAAGATAGTCTCATAGAATCCTCCCGACCTATTACCACAACCAGTAATCTCGCCGCTCCTGCATGCTAAAATTTCTATGTTGAAAAATACTTTCAAATATTGTCACAAAAATATAATAGAAAGGATGATACCAAAATATGTGGAATGAAGAAAAACTCACCACACTTTTAACAACACCGAGTGATACGCTGACGGAGGATATGAAAAATATTAAGGGCGATATCATGGTTCTTGGTGCCGGCGGAAAAATGGGACCGACACTGTGCTTACTCGCGAAAAATGCCGTGAAAAAGGCAGGTATCAGTAAAAAAATTATTGCGGTCTCCCGATTTGGCGATGCAAATATCCGCGCTGAACTGGAGCAAAATGGCATTGAAACCATCAGCATAGATCTGCTCAACGTGCAGGAGCTAAACCGCTTGCCCGCCGCGGAGAATGTGATTTATATGGCCGGGCGCAAATTCGGGACGGACGGACAGGAGCCGCTGACCTGGGCCATGAACGCAACTTTGCCCGCGTTTGCGGCTTATCATTTCCGGCAAGCGAACCTCGTGGTGTTCTCCTCCGGAAACATTTACCCGATTGTACCGCTTGCCAGCGGCGGATGCGCGGAGGAGCAGAAGCCGGAGCCGGTAGGTGAATATGCGATGAGCTGCCTTGCGCGGGAACGCGCCTTTGAATACGCCTCCCTTCAGTACGGCACAAAGGTTTTTCTTTACCGCCTGAACTTTGCTCTTGATTTACGTTACGGCGTGTTGTATGATATTGCCCATAAGGTACTGTCTGGGGAACCAATTTCTCTGGCCACTCCCTGTTTCAATGTTATCTGGCAGGGAAGCGCCAACGAGATCGCACTGCGCGCGCTGCTGCACACGGGTTCCCCAGCTGTAAAAATGAATGTGACCGGGCCGGAAACCGTTTCCGTACGCTATGCTGCGGAACGGCTCGGCAGGCTGTTGGGCAAAACGCCTGTTTTTGAAGGCGAAGAACAAAACAATGCCTACTTAAACAATGCCGGGCGCGCGGCAGAGCTGTTCGGCTATCCTTCCGTTTCCGTCAACACACTGATTGAATGGCAGGCACAATGGCTGCTGGACGGAAATACGGGAATTAATAAGCCGACGCACTTTGAAGAGCGCAAAGGCAGTTATTAAACGTTTGAACGGAATAAGGAGGTTATTATGGACAGACATACAAAGGCTTTAGAGTTGCTGCGGAAGGGAACGGTAATTCCCGCAACCCCACTCGCTTTAACCGCCGGCAGGAAGCTTGACCAGAAACGGCAGCGTGCGCTCATCCGCTACTACCTTGACGCCGGAGTGGGGGGAATCGCAACAGCCGTACATACGACGCAATTCGAAATCCGCGACCCGAATCATGCCCTGTTTGAACCAGTGCTATGCTTGGTTTCGGAGGAAATCGAGCGGTTTGAACAGCGCACGGGAAACGTTGTGATAAAGATTGCCGGTGTTTGCGGCGATACAGAACAAGCTGTCAACGAAGCAAAAATCGCAAAACAATATGGGTATGACGCGGTCCTGCTCAGTCCCGGCGGATTGTGCCATCTGACCGAGGAAGCGCTCGTGGAGCGAACACGCGCAGTGGCCTCCGTTTTACCTGTAATCGGCTTTTACCTTCAGCCTGCAGTCGGCGGCCGCCGGTTTACTTACCGGTACTGGGAACAAATTTGCGAAATTCCAAATGTCGTGGCAATCAAGGCCGCACCGTTCGATCGGTATATGACGCTGGATTTGGTTCGCGCGGCAGCGTTTTCCGCGCGTTCAGACCAAATTACCCTCTATACAGGCAACGATGACAACCTCGTTATAGATTTGCTGACCCGTTACCGGTTCACAGAAAACGGACACACTGCCGAAAAAAGCTTTGAAGGCGGCTTACTGGGCCACTGGTCCGTTTGGACCAAAACGGTGGTCGATATGTTCCATCATTTGAAGCAGGCCAAAGAGACCGATTCGATAGCGCCGGAGTTATTGACACTTGCCGCCGCTGTGACAGATTGCAACGCAGCATTTTTCGATACCGCGAACAATTTTCGCGGATGTATCGCAGGTCTGCACGAGGTACTGCGCCGCCAGGGGCTGCTGGACGGAATCTGGTGCCTGGACCCGGCAGAAACGCTCTCGCCGGGGCAGGCCGATGAAATTGACCGTGTATACAGGATGTATCCGCAATTGAATGATGACGCCTTTGTCCGGGAGAACCTCTCCCGCTGGCTGGAGGACTAGGCATATGAATCTGTTCGATGTTATTGGCCCGGTCATGATTGGCCCTTCCAGTTCCCACACGGCAGGAGCTGTCCGCATCGGCGCGGTAAGCCGTTCCCTGCTTGGTTCGGTACCGAAATCTGTGGAAATTACTGTACATGGCTCCTTCGCACGGACGGGCAAAGGACACGGAACCTTCCCGGCCCTGCTCGGCGGCGTACTCGGCTTTGGGATTGACGATATAAACATCCGCAACAGCTTTGCATTTGCGGCCAAAGAACAGGTTCGGGTTACTTTTTACGAAGCGGATTTGGGATTGGTGCATCCCAATACCGCGCAGTTGAACCTAACGGGGACAGATGGTTCCCATGTGTCTGTATTGGCCTCCTCTGTAGGCGGCGGCCGGATACAAGTCAACCGGATTGATGGATATGAGGTATCCTTTTCTGCGGAGCTTGACACTCTTGCTGTTTTTTATGCGGACCGTCCCGGTGTGCTTGCCGGCATCACCGCGTCCCTTTCCTCTTTTGGCGTCAATATCGCATACATGCGGGTATCCCGGAAAAGCAAGGGGGAACAGGCCGTCATGGTGTGCGAAACGGACCAGGAGATTCCGGAGGAATGTCTCTCTCAGGTACGCGGCTATTCTCTGATTCAACGCGCGGTCTATGTGCCGCCGCTAAGGGAGCGTGTTCTGTCATGAAACTGGATTCCATTGATAACTGGCTAAAGTGCGCGGAGGCGGGAGGCTTACGCCTTTCGGACATCGTATTATCGGTACAGGCAGAGGAACTTGAACTTCCGCCAGACAGTCTGCTGCAAAAAACAGAATCTGCATGGCTGGCCATGCTGGAATCCATCGAACATGGCCTGGAGCCTTCACTCCGTTCCGAAAGTGGGTTTGTGGGCGGCGGCGCTGCCCGGATACAGGCTGCCTGCAAAAAAAATATACTCTGCGATTGCGGCGTGATGAATCACGCCATGGTGTACGCAATGGCTGCGGCAGAATACAACGCGTGCATGGGGAAAATCTGCGCGGCCCCCACCGCAGGCTCCTGCGGTATTTTGCCGGGCGTTTTAAAAAGCCTTGCGGAACGCTATCATCCGGAGAGGGAGCGGACTATCTATGCGCTGCTCACTGCCTCCGGCGTCGGTATGGTCATTGCGGAACGCGCAAACCTGTCCGGCGCGGAGGGGGGCTGCCAGGCGGAATGCGGCAGCGCGTCGGCGATGGCGGCTGCGGCAGCGGTGGAATTGATGGAGGGAACGCCCCGTATGGCAGCAAATGCTGCATCCATTGCGCTGATGAGTGTAATGGGGCTGGTTTGCGACCCGGTCGCGGGACTGGTCGAATGTCCCTGTGTGAAACGGAATGCATCCGGCGCGGCAAACGCCTTAGCCGCGGCAAACATGGCCCTTTCGGGAATCGAAAGCATCATTCCCCCGGACGAGGTGATCGGCGCGATGAAACAGGTGGGGGACATGATGAACCCCTCCCTTAAGGAAACCTCGCTCGCCGGGCTAGCCGGCACGCCCACTGGAATGGCCATTGCACAGAAACAGAAGGAGACGATAACATGTCAAGCGAAAAAACACTTCGGATTGGATTGATTGGTGCGGGGGCCATCGCGGAAGCACACGCGGAAGCGCTCGCCGGAATACCAGGCGTATCCTGCGTCTGCACGGCGGATTTAAACAGAAAAAGGCTTGCACAGTTCCGGCACACATACGGAACCGTACCGTATACAGATTACCGGGAAATGGCAACAAAAGAAATGCCCGATGCAGTCGTCATCAGCCTCCCGCACGCGCTTCACGAAGAGGCGGCTGTTTACTGCCTGAACCACGGGATCTCCGTCCTATTAGAAAAGCCCATGGCAAACACCTCCGCACAGTGCAAAAACATTATTCATGCCGCCGAAGAAAGCGGCGCAATGCTGATGATAGGTCATATTCAGCACTATTTTCCGGAAAACAACAAGGCAAAAGAGCTGATTTGTTCCGGCAAATTTGGCAAGCTGGCCAGTATTACGGATATCCGCAATATTTACTATTTTACCGGCGAGCGTCCGAAATGGTTTTTTGACAGGCAGCTTTCCGGCGGCGGAATCTTGCTGAATTACGGCGCACATTCACTGGACAAGATTCAGTATATTACGGGACTTCACATACAAAATATTACCGGAAAAACAGCCCAGCAACTGGATGGCTTTGAAATCGAGGGCAACGCCCAGCTATTTGTCCAGTATGAGCAGAACGTGACCGCAGTCATCAGCTACTGCGGCTACAAAGGGCCGATGTTCAATGAAACGACATTTTATATGACGGAAGGTGTTATCCGGCTGCAAACTGGGGTTGGTCTTTGGGCCAGCACCGGTGATGATTTTTACCCCGTGCCCGTGGAGCCGGCAAATGAATTCCGGCTGATGTGGGAGGATTTTATTCATTCCCTTCGTACAGGCGCCCCTTCACCAATTCCGGGAGAATGCGGTTTATCGGTCGTTGAAGCGATTGAGCAGGTCTATAACCAGTAACTATCATATAGAAACCAAAACGGAACCCGCATGTTACGGGTTCCGTTTTATAGTATGCACTGTGTTCAGACCCATTCACTCTGTTAACCCTCTTCAGAGCTGGACCGAAAGGAAATCTGCACGAAGCAACGCCGCCGGATTTCTCGTTCCCTTCCTGCCGCCTGCAGCACTCCACCGGGCCATCAAACCTCAATTTTCATGCCGTCATAGGATACCAGAATCTGTTCATTCTCCGCTGTTTCACACATTTCATCATACGTTGCTCCGCCATTATGTGAAAAATGTGTAATGGCAATTATGGACTCTTTGCTGATACATCCAATCTCATATAGCCGCTCCCTGACTTCCAGAACATTGGGAAAGCCCAAATGACCATTCCTGTTATCGTATATGCCACAGGTGCAGTCAAAAGATACAAGACCAATTCCCGGGCGCAATTTTTCAAGATACTGCCATGTTTTTTCGGGAAAATATCCCGTATCGTTCGCGTATAACAGTGCTTCGTTACCCTTTTCAACCAAATAAAACACGGGACCGGCCGCGGCATCATGATTGGCAGCCAGAGGGGTAATCCGGTAACCGCCTGCCTCGAACGGTTCAAATGGAACAATCTGTTTGAACGCGATTCTTCCCTGCGCCTCCAGCAGGGCAATGTGCGGTATGCCGCGGCATACGCTAATAACAGCCGATGTCCCATAAACTGTTAAGCAACTGGATAGCCCGTGTGCAAAGCCTTCCTTGCGCATTTCAAAATCTGCCGGATACAAATGGTCGGAATGCGCGTGGGTAATGATTAAGTTTCGGACTTTCTCTAACCGAAGTCCTCCATAGAGCACATGCAGGTATGTGTCGGCCGGGAAATCAATCAAAAGCTCCTCGTCCACGATGGCTTGGGAACGGGTACGGATATTGCGTCCGCCGCTCCTCCTTGCCCGCTCACATACCGCGCATTTGCAAAACATGGCCGGGAAGCCTTCCGCGGCGGCCGTTCCTAAATATTTTAATATCATATCATATCTGCCTCACCACTTTTACATGCCGTTTTATACAACTCCGCCAGGAAGCTCAGAGCCAAACCCTGCCCCCAGCCCTGCACACGTTTGCATGGGACGTCTCGGTAATCCTCCAGGCAATGCATCACCGCAGTTCCGGCGGATACGCCAGCTACTGCACCTTGCTCTGTAATGATACAGCCGAGCTGCTTGAATGCTCTTTCATAGTTGTTCTTGTACAGGGGAAATCCATTGACCCTGTCATACACCGCTAGGGCATTGGCGATACCGCAGGAGGCGGAGGTTTCCAAATAGGACGCTGGGTCGTCCACCACAGTATGCCAGAAACCGCTCCCGTCCTGAACGCGGACCAAGGCCGCAAGCTGGTCGCGCAATGCGTCGGAAAGTTCCATAAACATTGGTTCGAATGCGTCCAGCAGTTCCAGCGTTTCCGCCATAGTCAGCGCCGCCCAGGCGTTCGCCCTGCCCCAATGAATGGCAGATAGGTTGTTCTGGTTAATATTGTCCCATCCATGGTAAAAAAGCTGCGTCTTTTTGTCCTGCAAATATTCAATATGCCAGTAAAACTGGTTCAGGCCGTCCCGGAAATACTGGTTGTTATCTGTCTGCTTCCCTATGCGGACCAGAAAATACGCTGCCATGAAAAGCGTGTCCGCCCAGGCCTGCTCTGGAAAATTGTAATTTTGTGATACCGTATGCTGCAGCACGCCGTCTCCGAACCGTGCTGCCTCATGCGTGAGGTATTCCGCCATGCGTTCCGCCAGATCGAGATATTTCTGTTCTCCATTTAACTGGTACAGGGACAGGAGCACATGCCCCAAAGACACTGCGTTGACAGTAAACGGCGGAAAACCAATGGCTTCAATTTTATCAATCCACTCCATCACCCGTTCCGCATATTCGGTGCGCCCCGTGGCTTCCCATGCGCGGGCGACGCCGTAGAACGCGATGCCTGCGGGCCAGTCCCAGGTATAATCAAGTGCAAATGTGCGGTCTACGACCTGGTCAATCATTTCTTCCAATTGTTGTTTCTCCATACGAATCCTCCATCACTCTCACATCATTGATAAGACGCTTTCCCCAGCGCCATTGACCTCATATTAGCTGCTCTTACACCACTACACATTTCATACAGTTCCAGACATAAACGGATGCCCGCCGCTTGCATCAGCAGCGGACATCCCCGTCCGTTATTTTCCCAAAATGCGGAATATGACCACAGCGGCCTCCGCCCGTGTCGTAAAATCGAGCGGTGCAAACCGTCCGTTTTCTTTCCCTCCGAACACCCCCGTGCCGGAAAGCTGCGTAACCGCCTCTGCAGCGTACGGAGCAATCTCCTCCGCGTCTGCGAATGTCAATTTGGTTTCGCCGCCCGTAAGGTTTGTTTTTTGTACCGCACGGAAGAGCATCACGGCCATATCCTGCCGGGTGATAGGCTCTCCCATCCCAAATCTGCCTTCTCCGATTCCCCGCACGATTCCGGCTTCTGCGGCAGTTTCCACATATGAAGCGCACCAGCTATTTCCCGGGACATCTGAAAACTTGCTTTCTGTTTTTTCAGCCTCTATTCCAAAGGCCTTCACCAAAACTGCTGCAAATTCCTCCCGGCTGATAGAATCCTGTGGACGAAACAGCCCGTCTCCGTCCCCCGTCAAGATTCCCATTTCTGCAAGTGCCGAAATGGCCTCTTCAGCCCAACCGTATCCCATCAGGTCACGAAAATCTGGTTGATTTGTCTGAGGCGGGGCCGTAGGCGCGGGAGACTCTGTCGCCGGAACTTCTACGGTTTTTCCGCTGAAAATTCCGCCGCCCCCGCCCCCGGTGCCACCTCCGCCGGATGTACCGCTTCCGCTTTCCCCTGTAGCCGCAATGTTCAGGGAAAGATTCAATTCTTTCCATTCCTGCCCACTGGAAAAACGGATGGTCAGCATCACCGGCTTATCCG
>CABSKZ010000038.1 GCA_902478395.1 uncultured Eubacteriales bacterium
GCGTATAACTGGCAAACTATTAAATAAAGGGAGAAGTGATTTATTTATGAAAAAAATGAGTTGTATTTTCCTGGTGCTGTGCTTTTCCATCCAATGTATTTTTGCTGCCGTTCCTGTATTTGCCGCCTTTGAGGCGCAGCAATCTTTTGTGGCGGCAGCAGATACTACTTACGTCAACGGTAGCTTCAATGGTACGGGTGATACGCTCGAGACGCAGCAAATGTCTGCTTCTCAGGCGGCCGCCAGAACCGCGTTTTTAAAGTTTGACCTATCATCTATCAAGGCAAACATAGCGGCGGGCGGCACAATCAGCAAGGCTACTGTGAAACTCTATGTATCGAAACAATATTATTCCTCTCCGGCGAGAATGTCCCTTTTTGCTTATGATGACGATACTTGGGACGAAGGGAGTAATCCGCCGGCCGTTAGAGGGGTGGAAGAGCTTGTAGCCATTTCGAAAGACCCTGCGGATAAGGCGAACGACTATGTTACTGTAAACAACGGTTTAAGTGCGGGCAGCCCAGTAGAGCTTGATATTACCAATGCACTTATTCAGGAAACGGCGAAACCAGATGACAATTATATCTCGATGGAGGTTGGCTACAGGACGCTGTGGTTGGGCTCTGGAACGACGATTTTCTATTCGAGGGAGTATAGCAATGCATCTTATCATCCAACGCTTTCTGTAGAGTATTCAAATCCTGTCAAAGAGGAAATTCAACTTAATGATGCGGGTATATACAGTGGAACAGCGCTTGCGCCTATGAGTGAAATTTTTATTGCGCAGGGAACAGCGGCATATTCCAAGCCATTATCGGGCGATATTAAAACGGCGGTCATAGAAGATTTGGAAAACGGCGATACAACGGTTTCCTTTAAAGTGGATGTGAAAAGCCTGTCAGATCCTTCAAAGACGCTTATGATTCGCGGACATAGCTATCAAGCCCATGCGCCGATTCTGAAAGTTACTTATTCTGATGATACAACAGCGAATATTATAGCCAATGCGTCCGCGAAGGCCTATCTCGGCAATGCCGATACGGTTTTGGGAAGCGGTAATCCGTTTAATCTCTACAGTACCACTATTGAAGATACACAAGAGACGGTAGCTACAGGGGCGGCGTTTATGAAATTTGATGTGAGTTCTCTGGCATCTAAAATAAACGATATTAAAACCATTCAACTGATTGTACAGCCCCAGAATAATCCTGTGCCATGCGATTTTACATTAAATGTTTATAAAGTGCCGGATGACACATGGAAGGATACGTCTCTTACCTGGAACAACATGCCGCGGTTCTCTTCCATGACGCCTGTTATGGCCCCTGTAGCCGGTGCGAATTTGCTGAACTATACGCTTAGCAGCACTTATCAGGAGACAAAGACCGTTACCGCTATTTGGGCTGTGTATGTTGTAAATCGTGATAATGGAATTTATAAGCTGACGCATGTGTACCGTGACAACGATATCAGCCTTGAAGCAAATTCCAGCAAGACAATGAGTGGCTATATCACGCTGCCGGAACTGCAAGCCAACGAGACGTATGAGGCAAGACTGATGCTGTGGGATAACCTTGACAATATGAGCCCAGTAGTAACTTCCACTCGTTTTACTGTTGAATAGTTACAATGTGCGGGTTATTAACTTTTTTGCTATACAGCAGTATTTATCGATAGGGTAAATGATTATCGCACTTCTGGATAGCGCAGAATAGATTGTGAAAACCTCCATCATCCGGTAAAATGGACATAACCGGTGATGGAGGTTTCTGTTTGTGTCCGCAATACCAGATGAGCAGCTTGGTACGAGGGAAAAGATACAGAAGGTGTGGCCTTCGGCGAAAAAGGAGAGAGTAAGGCATCGGCAAGCGGTTTTTCTGCAATATTTACTGATGAATTATAGAAGCGGATGGGGACAAAATTGTCACTTGTTTGTATGAATGCTTTCTAGTATAATATTTTTGAGGTGATCATTATGACAACAACTGGAGAGCGTATAAGACATGCCAGAAAAAATGCTGGATTAACTATGAAGATGCTTGCAGAATTAATTGGCGTTACGGAAAGGTCAGTGAAAAGATATGAAAGCAATCAATCGACGCCTGACACACATACCCTCATTCAATTGGCAAGTATTTTTGATCTTTCAACAGATTATTTGTTAGCACTTTCCGATAATGCAAATACTTCTTTTTTAGATAAATATCGTACCAACAATATTTACTACCAAAGAGTAATATTAAATGAACCTATATTAACTGAAGAATATTATTGGGTAGAATATGACTCTGCGAAAGAAGTTTATCCGATGCGGGGGCAAATGCAATGGGCAGGGTTTAACAGCAAAGGGGAGGAGTTATATTGTTTGCGGCCGATTCTTATCAAACAATGTTTAAAGATGTTTGAAAAAAATTTGTTGCCAGGCAAGAATCCACCCTTAATTATTAATAGCAAAGAGGATTTTTATGTTTTTTTAACTTATGGTGGTGTTGCTTTTGTAACGGAGACGATTTGTAAAGAATGTCTGCGGCATTTACTCAGACCGGGAACGACAAAAGATAAAAAATAAAATTGCGCTCCCTTTAATGGGGGCGCGGTTTTTATTTTCTCTTAATATTTATTTTACTGTCTTTTTAAACTCGTGGATTATGTTCAAAAGTGATTGGATTTGTTCCTCGTTTAAACCTGCAATATCAATACTTAAAATTTTTCTGTCATTGACACCAAGCAGATAATCAGTGGTTACGCCATAAAAATAAGCCAATTTAATCAAAACATCAAAAGAGGGCATACGGTCCCCCGATTCATAATGAGTAATTACAGAAGATGACATTCCAATCGCCTTGCCAAGTTCAGTTTGCGTGATTTTCTTGCTTTTTCTAAGATTTTTCAATTTATCAGCCAAAGATGCTACCATTTTTTCACCCACTATCAGTCATGTATTGATTACTAACAGGCTAATTTTATCACTTTTATAAACCCTATTGGTAATATTATATTTACTAATAGGGCGATTTGTGATATAATTTATAAAATAGACGAAAAAAATGTCTAACAAGATGGATAATTCAAAAATGAAAGGGAGAGCTTTAAATGTTAAAAGAAAAACCATACAGAGAACTGCAAAAGGACAGGAGAGCGTATGAGATGATGTTGCTGCGAGACCAACACGGCAAGACATTTACTGATATTGCAAAAGAATATGAAATATCAGCTGCATGGGCGGTACAAAAATATAACAGACTGAAGATTAAGCAAACATGCTTATACATCAATCATATTGCGGCAGTGCTTGGAGATGAAAGCGCTTCACAAGTGGAAAATGTCTTTCGTAATGCTTATGAGTGCTATCGAGATTGGACATATGCCTGTGCGTATTTGGAAAAGAAATATAAAGATATTTTAATTGAATACAGGGACGGGGAACCAGGTATGCCGACACAATTCATCAGGAATATGCCCCCATTCAAACCGAAGTTGAGCAAAAAAACGGTTGCCCGTGTCATCGAATTGCGGGAGGTTGAGAAGGCATCATTCGTAACAATAGCGAAAGAATTGCGCATGACGCAAGCGAAAGCAAGGCACACATATGAAATGTTTTATCATAAACAGGTGATTGCGCTTATCCATGTTTTACAGGAAAAGGCAGAAAGCAGAGAGGAAAAAGCGGCCATATGGGATTATTATTTTGGAAGATACCATTCTTCTAAAAAACGCTATGATGTGCTGACGAAAGGGTGAGCTGTTGCGGTATTGTGAGTCTTGTGAAGGGCAGGTGCGCCAGCCCGTTTTTAAGGGATTGGGAGATGATAAATTGCCGGAGAAGTGTAAAGAGAAAACCCCACCCGTTAGTAGGGCGGGGGATTGATTATCTTTTGATGTTATAATATACGGATAATATATAAAATGAAATTTGAGAAAAATAAAAATACCGCCCAACACTATTGGTTAAGCGGTTTTGCGTGGTCGGGATGACTGGATTTGAACCAGCGGCCCCTACGTCCCGAACGTAGTGCTCTACCAAACTGAGCCACATCCCGATTTTATTTCATTGTTCATTTTTCCGATAGCAATCCATTTAAAAATCCCGTATGCGACCCTTCCGTGTTTCATAATCAAACAAAAACCGTTTACCGGATATCTTTAATTAAAATGACTGCTATCTGAAACGTACCAGTATATTATAATACGTGACGCATGAAAATGCAAGTAAAAAATTCATTTTTTTTAATTTTTTTTGTTTTAAGAAGGTTTTCCATGACAAGTCGGCGACACGTATTAATTTCTGGCGGCATCTATGATAAAACATAGTCAAATTTTCGTCTGACATTCTACAGAACGGGGGATTTCAATAAAAGCCTGCGTTTTTGAATTTGGTTTCGAGGAATGTGTGTTGTTTTTCAAATTCATGGTATTCGCGAATAAATGTCTTTTTGTAAGAACACCCGTCTGATGTTCCGGCCGCTCTAAACAGTCCGTAGCGGTGGAAACAAGGACGGGCATTTTCTATTGCCCCAGTGCCGCGCTTCAGTCAAAAATGAGATTGACGAAATCAGGGATGTCTGCTATAATTGGTAACGGAAAATGCCGTGTGGGACAGCAAGCGGATGTATTAGATATGTCCGCATAAAGAATAAACGTTTCAAGCGCGAATAAAAGAGGTTTGGCAAATGAGAAAAGATATTGGAGAAATTGATGAAAATTTGAAGGTGAGCGGTGAAATATGCGAACCGGATTTGCAGTGGTATGACTGCCGTCAGGCACCTTTTCAGCTTTATGGACTGTACAGGCCGCAGGAGGGGACGTTTAAACGGCTGCCCGATCAGGTTGCTGCAGAAACCAGCGAAGGTGTTGCAGCGCTGTACCAAAATACTGCGGGAGGCCGCCTGCGTTTCTCTACAACTTCAAACTATGTTGCGATTCGGGCAGAAATGCCGGCAATTTGCAGGTTTTCGCATATGCCTCTGTGTGGAACATCCGGGTTTGATTTGTATTTGGAGGAAGACGGGAAAAGTAGTTTTGTGAACATATTTCGACCACCGATCGATATGGAAAATGGGTACCAGGCCATCTGCTATTTCCCGGATAACCGGAAACGGAGCTTGACAATCAATTTTCCGCTATATAATGATGTTGATAATTTATGGATAGGGTTGCAAAAAGATGCGTTCATCGGGGAAGGCCCGGCCTATCGTCCGCAAAAACCGGTTCTCTATTATGGGTCGTCCATTACACAGGGAGGATGTGCCACACGGCCGGGAAACAGCTATGAGGCAATCCTTTCGCGCAGATTCAACTGGGATTATTTAAACTTTGGGTTTTCGGGCAACGCGCGGGCGGAAGCGGGACTGATCCGATATCTTGCCAGCCTGGATTCCAGCGTGTTTGTCTGCGATTACGACCATAACGCACCGACTGTTGAATACCTTGAGGAAACCCATCTGCAAATGTATGAAATTATCCGGGAGGCAAAGCCGGATTTGCCGATTATATTGGTCAGCAAGCCTAATTTTGATCCGGATTCCCGGGAGGATGCCCTGCGGCGGAATGTGATAGTGACCACCTATCAGCGCGCATTGGTAAATGGGGATCAACAAATTTACTTTGTGGACGGACAAAGCCTGTTTCAAGGCTACGAGCGTGATTGCTGTACGGTGGATACGGTCCATCCGAATGACCTTGGCTTCGTGCGGATGGCGGAGGCACTCGGCATCGTACTGGAAAAGCTAATAAACCAGGGCGTCTGAAATGAACCGCTCTGCTTGCCGCAAACTGGTAATATTTCATAAAAATAATTGAATTGACAATGGATGCAAGATATAAAACAGCCCGCTTCGCTGTAGCGAAGTGGGCTGTAAAACTTTCAATTTATAATCTGTTGCATGTGCGATGCAGTCGCAAACTTTAAACGCATTTTATATATCCTGCTAAAATATTTTATGGCCAGTAGAAAAATTCCGGCGGCTATACTATTTTACTGAAGTTTATAAACTGTTCGGCCACCCATTTGCATGCTATGTCCAGAAAAAGTTTTCTGTTTCTAGCGCTGCCGGTACACTGTGGGGGAAATGCCGGTATACCGTTTAAATGCCCGCCTAAACGATGCACTGCTGTTATAGCCAACTGCGGTTGCAATCTGTTCAATTGAATATTTATAATCCTCAAGCAGTTTAAAAGATGCTTCAATTCGTGTTTTTTCTACATACTCCAAAAAATTGTATCCCGTATGCTCCTTGAAAAAGCGAGAGGCATATTCCTCAGAGATATGAAAATGCTGCGCAAAGGTCTGCCGTCCCAAATCTGGATTGGGGTATTGCCGCTCGATGAAAGCGAACATGGAGGCACTGAGGTCATTGTAGCTGCTCGCCGTGCAGGAATAAATGGCGTCAAGGAGCGCGGAGAAGGAGGAAAACATACTTTGTGTGGAGCTTTCTTTTGTCAGCTTCTTTAAAAAGGGACCGATCTCATTTTCCTGTTGTGTGGTAATATCTATCCGGTCCAGAATTTTGTAAATTGTTCCCTTCATATTATAAAATAAATATTCCTGAGAATCTGATGTCAGAATTCTGTTTTCACAGTTTTCCTGCTCGAGAATCCCGGTAATTTCATGAATGGTATCTTGTTTTCCTTTCTGTACCGCGTTTATTAGCTGTATTTCGAGTTCTATCGGGTAATAGCAGCGGTTTGAGCCGATGGGGCTTTTGACGAACCAGATGATGTCATTCGTTTCTGTCTGAATTCCATACTCCAATGATTCCCGTGCGTTTTGATAGGAATACGTAGCATCTTTTAAATCATTAAATACCGAACCGATTGCGGCTTTAAGGGAAACCCCCAGTGTTTCTCTTAATTTTTTGCTGATTTCATTGATGAGCCGCTCAATGGCTACCGTAGAATCATCGGCATCGTTCATTTCGAGGATAGCGGTAATTTCATTTTCGGCGCTGTCGCAGGACAGTATTTTTTGTGTGCTGTCAAAAGAGTTTTTCATGAGCGTTTTCGCCGCGGAGATTTTTTCAATACTATGCCGGATGTTATCCTCATTCGAAACAAGCGAAAGGATCATGACAATAAATTCTTCCCCGTCCATGTGGATATTCATGTAATTCATCTGCTCATTGATAATCTGGGGATCGCGCAATTCACCGCTGATGAGAGATTTTGTAAAGTTCGCTTTCATTAGGCCTAGATTCGATTTGATATGTTCTTTAAAGCTGGCGTCTGTATCGATAAGCTGTGTGAGAGCGTCGGAAATAATATCTAGCTCATTCGCGGAACCGTTCTCTTTCTTATCATAGCCACTGAGTTTTGACACAATCGCACCAATTGGCTTGAAATTATGCCGTGACAAATAGAAGGCCACGAAAATGCTGACAACAGCGGCCAGAATTAATGAAAGAATGTGCAGGGAACGCATAATGTTTAAATTTTTAGTGACAGAACGGTACGGTACTGCGGCGGCAAAGGTCCGGTTTTCGGCGGAAACCTTGTACAGCATATACTTTTCCCCGTTTAGTGTGCGTTGCTCGCTTTGTCCCTCGGGCAAAGCCTGTATGGCAGGGGCGTTTTCCGACGCTGTAATCAGTTCGCCGTTTTCTCCGAATAAATAAAAATATCCATCATCTGCAGCCAAAGATCGTTCGAATATATTCAATAACTTCTCATTGTTAATGATGATAATGATGGCGCCGGTTATTTTATCGGCGTCGCCGAGGGGAAAGGAGCTTAAATAGAGAATTTTCCTTTTAGAGGCCTGTCCGTCAAAAACCGAAACCTCAGGGCAAATGCTGCGGTAATGAAAACGCAGAAAATACTCTTCACAGGCCTGATGGAAATTCAGACCGTCAATTTTAATAAATTCGTCATAGAACAGGTCTGCAGGAAATACGGAAGTGGAGTTGGCAATGAGATTACTCTCTTTTGAATACAGATAAATGTTATCAACAAGCGCATTCGTTCCCGTATAAGACTTCAGAAAGTTGATGGTTTCCAGCCCCGTATATGGCCCTGAGCTGTCCGTTGGGAGCGCGTGGATATTGCTGCTTAAAAATTTCACAACATGGCGGTTAGAGAGTATCTGCCGTTCGATATTGTTAATTTCACCAAATGATTGATTAATGATTTGCTGTGTCTGTGAAAGACTCCCGTAAAAACGCTGCTCATTATAGTCCTCAATTGTATCCATCAAGGTGAAGTAGGACATCACTCCTGCTGTAAACGGAATTAGGACAATAATGAGATAAGATACGAAAAAACGCTTTAAGATGGAAGAATTGCGTTTGAACATATAAATTCCTCCCGACACTTAATAAATTCATTATATTATAAAAGGTCGAACGTGTAAAGAAGCAGATTCCACGAAACTGAGAAAATGCCCATACAATTTGTGACATGCGAATTGTGATAGAATTTGTATGCTCCGAGGCTGGTAATAGAGATAAATATTGGAAGTATACCCAAAAGTTCGAATATATTCGTGTCGTAATTGTACGCTTTATGGGATATTGGCTCTTTCTAATTGTTTGCTGTCCCGGTATAATGAAATTAAAGGAATACGGGAGGGAATTCGATGCGGAAACAATTGCTTGTTGTGATTTCATGTTTGCTTATTGCCAGTGCCGCTCTTGCCGGATGTGGACAAAAGAAGGATACAAAGGCCGAGGCAGCCGCGAACAAATTTACATGGTGGGTAAGCCTATATTCCCATGTTGGACAAACAGCGGACAACTTCGCAGACACCGCGTTTTATCAGGAACTGATGCGGCGGACCAATACGCAGATTGAGTTCATCCATCCGGCGCCGGGGCAGGAAACGGAAGATTTTAACCTGATGCTGGCGACAAAAGAACTGCCGGATATAATTGAACGGGACTTTTTACTATATAAAGGGGGGCCGCAGAAAGCGGTTGACGATGGCATAATCATTGAACTGGATCCCTATCTGGAGGGAGATGCGCCGAACTATTCAAAATTGCTAAAGGAACATCCTGATTGGGACAAACAGGTGAAGCTGGATTCCGGTAAACATTATACGTTCGCGTTTCTGCGCGGAGACGATTCACTTACATATTGGTCAGGCCCGCAAATTAGGACCGATCTGCTGCAAAAAGCAGGTTTGCCTCTCCCTGAAACCATTGGGGAATGGGAGCAGACGCTGAAAGCGTTTCAGGGAATGGGCATCAAATATCCACTTTCCATAACAGGCGTATATACGAAAGGAATGTTTATTGGAGCGTACGGCGTCGCCAAGGAGTATTACCTGGACGGTGGTGTGGTGAAATATGGTCCGCTGCAGCAGGGTTACCGGGATTTTATCGAGTTGTTTCGAAGATGGTATCGCGAGGGACTTTTAGATCCGGACTTTTTTATGCAGGATGCCAAGACGCTCGGTGTGAAAATTTTGAACGGCAATGTGGGTGCGTTTATCGGATCGGCCGGCGGCGATATGGGAAGGTATCTCAGGGAATTACCTTCAAATGTTCCAGGAGCTGGCTTGTCTGGCACGAAATACGCAGTTTTACAAAAAGGGGATATCCCACGGCTGGCGCAAAATGAGTTTAACTATGTGCCGAACAACAGCGTGTCGGTCACGACCGCCTGTGAGAATCCGAAGGATGCAATTCGTTTTCTGGATTACAATTACAGCGAAGAGGGGTACATGCTGAACAATTTCGGAATAGAGGGTGTTTCATATGTGATGGAAAACGGATACCCTGCCTATACCGATTTGATTACAAATAATCCTGACGGACTGCCGATGATTTATGCAATGGGGCAGTACATGGCCAGCTGTTATGGAGGACCTTTCGTGCAGGACAAGCGCTATTACGAACAGTACCTCCAGATGCCGGAACAGCGGAGAGCGGTTGCGCTGTGGGAACAGCAGGATACAGACGGGAGGATCCCGGCAGTAACTTTTACAACATCGGAAGCAGCGGTAAATGCGACAAAAGGAAGTGAATTAACCGCTTATGTGGACGAAAATACGCTGAAATTTATCACCGGACAGCTTCCAATGGAAAAATACGATGAATTTCAGGAGATGATATATAAGCTTGGCGTACAGGAGATGCTTGACATATACCAGGCTGCTTTAGACAGATACCAATCGAGGTAATTTATGTGTGAACGGGGAAAACAATCTACCCCGTTCCAGCGGTACCAATTTGTTTGGGTTCAATATCATTTATGTTATAAAAAATCACAGGAGGGATTTTGTAGTATGAAAAGAATCATAGCAATCTTAACCACTGTGTTTCTTTTTGCCACATCTTTGGGTTTTGTGTTTGCAGAAGAACCTGCGGCTGTTGAGCAATTAGACGCAGTGCAGAGCAGGATCGTTTCCCTTGGGATTATGCAGGGATACGAGGACGGGAGCTTCCGTCCAGAGGAAACACTTTCGAGGGCAGAATTTGCGGCTGTAATCGTCCGTCTTCTCCGGATTTCGTCAGCGTCGATGTATCAGGATGAACCATCCTTGTATACGGATGTTGGAGATGATTTCTGGGCAAAATCGGACATTATGCTGGTAACGAAGCTGGGGTATATGAACGGTGTTGGCGGCGGGCTGTTCCTGCCGGATGCCGACGCGACCATTCAGCAGGCGGCAAAGGTGTTGACAACAGTCCTTGGCTATGGGGCGTTGGTCTCAAATCCAGCGGACGGGTATGGCGCATATATGACACAGGCGGCAAGAATTGGCCTGCTCAAAGGCATTCAAACAGGGACGGACGAAGCCATACTGCGCGGTGAGCTTGCAAGAATGATTGACAACGCGCTCGACATCGACCTGTTGGTCGAAGTAACCAAAAACGGCCAAACCGCTTATGAGGTTGACAGCGGCAATACATTGCTTGGAACATTTTTGTCCGACGGCGCCGAGAAAAAAGGTGTTGTGGAAGCGACAAGGGAAACTTCGCTTGTCGGCGATGTCAACCTGGCGGAAGATGAAGTATTAATTGATGGCTACAGCTACCATGTGGGAGCGACAAACGCAAAAGAATTGCTTGGACAAAGCGTTTCTTTCTATATTCAGGAAATCGATTCAGAGGTCGTAATCCAAGGGATTTACCCACAGAAAAATAGGAATCAGGAATTGCAGCTGAAGGGAAGAGATATCAACAGCGCCACAGATAAAAAACTTACCTATTATGATGCGGATGATAGGGAACAATCAATCGATATAGCGCAAATCACCGTTGTATATAACGGCCGGGTTAAGAGAAATTTCCAGCCGCAGCAGTTTCAAAATGCAAATGTAAGTGCACGCTTTTTGGATAATGACGGGGACGATACGTATGAATATGCCTTTGTTTCTGCTTATGAATTAGCAGAAACGCTCAAATTAAATGATTTTGAACAGGAAATATACTTAAAGAATACGTTGTCCAGCGGCAAACGCTCCATCTCATATAAAGAAAGTAAGGATCAGACGGTTCTTCTTGTCAATGCCAAAGGGGAAACGATAGAACCAGAAGCCTTTAATGAAGAAGACTTGATGCTGGAAGTATACACCAGTTCTGACGGCAGAAATGTGAAGGTGGTTTTGTTAGACGAAAAGATCAATGGAGTCGTAGGCGCCGTAGAAACAGGAGGAAATGCTTCTGTTGTGGTTGATGGTGAGAACTACCTGCTGGCAGGAGATGCAGGCGGATATTTTGTCAGTCCGGCATCAATCAATGTTGGCTCGGCGTATGTGTTTACACTGGACAGCAATGGTGAGATTGTCAAAATGGAGGAAGATACGGAGGCTGGTGACTATCGGTATGCCTACATCTATGCGATTTCTTCACCGGCGCCCGGCGGTCTGACAAGGCAGCTGGATTTGAAATTAATGTCTGGAACCAAGGTGTCTATGGTTGAAGAAAACAGAAAGTATTATATCAAAGCGGTAGACAAGCAGGAACTGTACCAATTGCCGGTTGCGCAGAGAGTTGTGATAGACGGGGTACTGTACAAGGATGTCAGCGAGGCAGGACAGAAGCTTGCCGAGATTCATAACCCATCCTCGAAACCTGAACTGGCACGCGGTAATGTAATTAAATATAAAGTAAACGCAGCAGGGGAAATTAACAGAATTGAAATTTTGAATCCGAAGGGAGATTACCTGTCCCGGAAGCTGAACGCAAAACAGCGGGTTCTTGGCGGCGACGCTAATCCGTTTGGGATGGATGATGAAACGATTGTCTTTTTTGTGCCGAAAAGCGGCCAGGAGGACGATATTGCCTGTGAAATGAAATTCGGAGAGGGCAGCTATTACTCGCTTGGGTTCGAACTGAAAGAAGATAAGCCAATCGCACGGACGGCAATCATCCAAAGCCCTCTTTCCGTTTTTGATACGTCTGATTTCGGCTCGGAGGAGAGAACAAAAATTGTCCAGGCTGTCACGGAAGGAATTAATGCAGATGGAGAATCTGTTTTCCGTATTTCCGGGTATAACCGCAATGCGGTATTTAATATGACGACACGCCCCGGCATTCAGTCGGTAGAGGAGATCATGTCGAAATTACGTTGCGGAGATTTGGTACAATTTTCTACGGACTCTGACGGGCAGATTAACCGCATCCGCCGCATTACTTCCGTACCGGCAGGAAACGAATATTACCATACGGGAGAATCTACCGCAACGGAATTGATATACGGCATAGCACAGGAAGCCCAGTCGGACACCTTAAGCGAAGGTGCAACAGAATATAACAACCGGCTGGTTATCAGTCTGGATGAAGCCGGAATCGACACGAAGCCGTTCTTGCTGACGGTAGACGATTCTACGGCGCCTGATATTTATGTTTATCATGGTAAACAGCAAAAGGTGACGTCTGGAGATTTCAAGGATATCTTATCCGCCCAGGACGTCGGGACTGAAAGTGCGTCCCGTGTATTGCTTTACGCCACAGAGTCTGTGGTAAAAGCGATTATCATAGTGAAATAAGGAGGAGGCTTACTTATGAAGCGGATCAAACAGTTTTTGTCTTTGATATTAGTTACGGCGTTTTTGCCGGTGTTTGCCGCGTTTCCTGCATTTGCCGACGCATCGGCGGATGTTTCCGCAGCTCTGGAAGCGCTGGATATGGAACAGATTACGGGCAGCCAAGG
Source organism: uncultured Eubacteriales bacterium (assembly GCA_902478395.1). Classification (GTDB taxonomy): domain Bacteria; phylum Bacillota; class Clostridia; order UBA1381; family UBA9506; genus CABSKZ01. The sequence continues at coordinate 13,096 of CABSKZ010000038.1, forward strand.
ACAGGTCGCAGCTGATTTTACACTTCCGGCGGAGGATACGGCGCGTGGTGTGAAGTTTACGTGGAAAAGTGAAGATGAAAGTTCGATATTTATCGGTCATGATACAGCGTATGTCCTGCAGGACATCGGCGAAAAAGAGACAGCGGTTACGGCTGTAGCAGAGAAGGACGGCGTTACTGCCGAGAAGACATTTCAGCTCACGCTTGCCCCGTTCTCTTATCAGGGCGGCTATATATTGAACGAAGGGTTTGACGATGAGCTTGACCCGGCTATCTGGAAAAATGATACGAATACTGATAAGCCGGAAGCGGCTGGAAACTTTATCGGGATTGCAAAGGAACCGGAGGGGGATGGAAACGATCCGGAAAACGGAATTTTCCGGGTTGCGCGGACGCAGACCTCAGAGGTAAAAGGATTTATCCATATTAACCAGAGCGTGTCACGCAATACGACAACCGTCTACCAGACGAGGGTTCGCACCGAGGTACAGCCGAAAAATGGCACAAAGGATGTGTATGCTAATTTTTGGCTTTGCCGTGATATGGGTAGTACAATTGGCAAGTATTCAGGATTTGCAAAGGGCTCAATTGGCGGGAACAATGGAATTGTTATGAGCGGGACTGGTACAACTACTGAGAGCGTTACGGTTGAATCCTCCTTAAAGCAATGGCGGACTATGACATTTGTTGTCAGGAACAACAACGTTGATCATTGTAGATTTGATTTTTATGTAGATGGCAAAAAGTATGCGGATAATTTTGACACGACTGCTGCCGCTGCAGGGCTTTCCCACACCGCGTTCGGCCTGGAAGATACTTATACCGGAGAGGTATGGATGGACGATTTCCAGATTTATAATTTCCCAAAACAGGCGGAAGAACTGCTGGAGAGTGAAACACTGGGCACAGCGGATTTTGGCAATGTGACGGATAATTTGGTTTTGCCGGACGCAGTAGCTGGAGTGGAAAATACGTCGATCACCTGGCTCTCTTCTAACGAGAAAGTAATCACAGACGAAGGAGTGGTCACACAGCCGCAGGCAGGGGAAGCGGCGGCTGAGGTCAGCATATATGCGGTAGTTTCTAACTGCGGCGTTAAATCTATAAAAGAATTTGCACTGACAGTGGCTCCTTCCACAGAAAGCGTCTATCTGAAATTTCTTGATATCGACCAGATAGTGGGAGACCAGCCAAAAGACGCGCTGATAAAAGGTTTTCAGCTGCCCCAACAAACACCGGAAGGTTACCCGATTACCTGGTCATCCAGCTCCGCGGAAATATTGAGAATCGTCAATAACCGCGAGGTGCTTGTTATTGGTGCACAAACGGCGCGCCCAGTTGTACTGACGGCATCGGTAACCGTGGACGGGACCCAGGAAAGCAGAAATTTTGCGCTGACAGTGGCGCCGCAGACGGGCTCTCTGGAAGGTGAACTGAATTTGCAGGAGATTATTGGAAATCAGCCCGCAGACGCACTCGTTGAAGACTTTTCGCTTCCGCAAACCACAGCGGGTGGGTATGACGTGGAATGGGAATCATCGGACAAAAGCGTCCTTTTCGTGAATGAAGGGATGGCATATGTCATTCGGAAGGCTGAGGCGCAGACGGTAACGCTTACTGCTAATCTTATTAAGGACGGGCTTATAGTACCGGTTGCGTTTGACTTGAAAGCCGCCAAAACGGATGAAATTACGGATTTTATTGTCAATGAGGACTTTCAAGATACGCCGCTGGGAGATTT
>CABSKZ010000039.1 GCA_902478395.1 uncultured Eubacteriales bacterium
GAAGAAAATGTGTCGGATATGGAGCTGTTATTCGATTCTCATTATTCGCCAGAGATAAAAGAAGTATTCCGAAGTTTGGTTGAACGTTTTTCCGAACAGTATTATGAAAGCCGGAAAACAGGCGAGTTTGCTCAGAAAGATGAAATTCGCAGATATGTTGAAGAGAACTATACAAATACGGAGTTAAGTGTCGCGGTAATTGCAGAGCAATTCCATCTTCACCCTACGTACCTGTCAAAAATGTTTAAAGAGAGCACAGGTGAAGGAATGCTTGATTACCTGTATGGCCTGCGGATCAGCCGGGCAAAGGAATTGTTAAAAGAAAATAGAAATATGAAGATTGAAGAAGTATCGCAACGCGTAGGATTTGCCCATACTAGAGCTTTTACGCGTGCGTTTGTAAAATTTGAGGGTATTACGCCCAGCCGATACCGGCAGAATGTTTAATCTGAATGTCATCTTTTAGTGGACAGTATATTTGATATACTGTCCTTTTTTTGTGTCCTGAACAGAAGCCGTACCAGTTAAACCGCCTATAATACCGACGTTTAAAGCATTTTCAGAATGTGGCACAACAACCTTTAAATGTGTCCGTTTACATTCAAATACCTGCTTGCTATAATAAAAACATATTTAGAAAACAGGAGGCATCTTCATGAAAAGAAAATTATCATTATTATTGTCCGCGCTTATAATCAGCCTAACATTTTCCGGCTGTGGAAATGACGGCGAGCTACAGACGAATAATAAGTCGTCTGGCGAGTTGGGAGAAGGATATCCGTTAAAAACGGAAGAAATCTTATCTTACTGGTGTATGCTTGATGGCAGTGTATCTGCAAATACTGATAATCTGGCAAACACGGAATTTGCAAAAGGGTTAGAGGAAAGAACCGGGGTAAAATTGGAGTATATCCATCCGACATCGAGTGCACTGGAGCAGTTCAATCTCATGCTGGCGTCGGGAGAATTACCGGATATTATCGATTTTCCGTGGCACAGATTTGCTGGAGGTGCCCAGAAGGCAATTGATGAGGGGCACATTCTGCCGCTGAACGATATCATTGAAAAGGACGCGCCCAATATGAAGGCGTATCTTGAGAGACAGCCTGAAGTTGCAAAGCTTTTGCGTACATACGGCGGTTCTTATTTCTGCTTCCCGAGTGCGGATTCTGTGGGAACAAGTTTTGTTACTGCAGGACCTGTTATGCGCAAGGACTGGCTCGATGAATTGGAGCTTCCGGTGCCGGAGACCATTGATGAATGGACTGTTACACTCCGTGCGTTTAAAGAAAAGAAAGGCGCGGAATATCCTTTGTCTTTCGCTAACTTTCACAACTTTTTAAGCTGGGGACTGTTTACCGGGGCATATGGAGTGCCAAAGAGTTTCTATCTTGACGACGGCATAGTGAAGTATGGTTCTATTGAACCTGCGTTCAAGGACTTCATCACCCAAATGAACAGTTGGTATCAGGAGGGTCTGCTCGACCCGAACGTATCCAATGTTGACACGAAAATACAGGATGCATATATCTTGCAGGGAAAAACTGGAGCGACAGCAGGGAGCGTCGGCAGCGGTATTGGCAAATGGCTGGACGCAATGAAAAACAAAGGAACGACGTTTGACTTAATCGGTGTTCCTTATCCGGTTCTGAATAAAGGAGATCACCCAAAATTTTCTCAGATGAACTGGTCATTCTCGGGATTGGGCGCGGCAATTACGACAAAATGTAAAAACGTAGAATTGGCAGCAAGATTTTTAGATTATGGCTACAGTGATGAGGGAATGATGTACTACAACTTCGGCACAGAAGGTAAAACCTATCAAATGGAAAATGGCTATCCAAAATATACGGATGAAATTATGTCAAATCCGCAGGGACTTTCTGTACAGCAGGCATTGGGACAATATACCCGGGCCTCATATGGCGGCCCCTTCCTCGGGGACCAGAGATATTTTGAACAATATGGGGGTAAACCGCAGCAGCAATCCGCTTATAAGAAATGGTCGGATACGGATGCTCCGGAAAACTGTTTGCCCTCTGCTCTGAATATAAATCCGGAAAAAAGCAGCGATGTTGCAAAAAAAATGAATGAGATTACAACCTATGAAAACAGTATGATGGTCAAAATGATTATGGGACTTGAACCAATTGAGAAATTTGACGAGTATGTTGCTCAAATTCAAGAGCTGGGAATCGATGAAGTTCTCACTGTCTATCAGGATGCATATGATCACTGTCTGAAACAGAAATAACGGATAAACCAGATACTATTAGGAGCTGATAAATTGAAATATTCAAATACTTTTCCTGCTGAGGCAAAGCCGACACTGGTGAACCGGCTGGGATTTGCGGAGCGCGCCAGGCAGGACTGGAAACGCCATTGGGAAATATACCTCATTGCGTTGCCGGTTCTGCTGTACTACTTCATGTTCTGCTACGTGCCAATGTATGGCGCGGTCATTGCTTTTAAACAATATTCTCCCGGACTTGGAATTCTGAGGAGTCCATGGGTCGGACTGGAAAATTTCCGTGATTTTTTTTCCAGCTACTACTTTTGGCGAATCTTAAAAAATACGGTTGTCATTAGTTTTTCAAACCTGTTGTTTGGGTTTCCGGCCCCGATAATTCTTGCTCTGCTGCTGAATGAAGTAAAAGTAAAATGGTTTAAGCGGAGCGTACAGACCATATCCTATTTGCCCCATTTCATCTCACTTGTGGTAGTATGCGGTCTTATTAAAACTTTTCTGGGCGGCAATGGAATTATAAACCAGCTGTTGTTTTCATTTTTCGGGATTGAAAAGACCAATCTTCTTAATAATGCTTCAGCATTTGTTCCAATTTATGTTTTATCGGGAATCTGGCAGGAGATTGGATGGGGTTCTATCATTTATCTGGCAGCGCTTTCCGGTATCGATCCATCCTATTATGAGGCAGCAGTAATTGATGGCGCGAGCCGCTGGCAAAAAATGTGGAATATTACGATCCCATGCATACTGCCAACCATTATTATCATGTTGATTTTAAAGATTGGTGGTCTCATGAATCTGGGACATGAAAAAATCATTCTGTTGTATAATGACCTAACCTACGACACAGCGGACACGATTTCCACCTTTGTATACCGAAAAGGTCTTCAGGAATATGATTGGAGCTATTCCACGGCGGTCGGCCTGTTTAATTCCATAATAAATTTCATTCTGCTTATAAGCAGCAACTATGTCAGCAGAAAATGTAACGATACTAGTATCTGGTAAGGAGGGGATAAGTATGAAACTGAAACTGGGGGATGCAGCATTTCACTGTGTCAATTATACAATTATGATTTTTCTTGTTTTGGTAACGGCCTATCCCATGTATTATGTGATAATGGCATCGTTTTCGCGCCCCGATTTATTCCTTGCACACGAAGGGCTGCTCTGGAGACCAATCGGTTTCAGCACCGCGGGTTACAGGGCACTATTCCGAAATCCAATGGTCGTAAAAGGAATGATGAATACAATTATGCTGGTATTGGCAGGCGTTTCCGTCAATTTGATTTTAACGGTTTTTGGCGCATATGTCCTGTCGCGAAGAGGCTTGATGTTTAAAAAACCGATTACCATTTTTATTATTCTCACTATGTTTCTGAACGGCGGAATGATTCCATTTTTCTTGACAGTTAAGGCATATGGTCTTTATAACAGTTTCTGGGCACAGATTATTCCGACCGCAATTAATACATTTAATCTTTTAATAATGCGGACAGGTTTCGAAAATGTGCCGGAAAGCCTAGAGGAGTCGGCCAAAATTGATGGGGCTAGACCGTTGACGGTTCTGTTCAGAATTATTTTACCCCTTTCTAAGGCAACAATTGCCGTAATTATCCTGTATTATGCTGTGGGTTACTGGAATTCGTGGTTTAACGCAATGATATTTTTGAAGGACCGTGCGAAGTTCCCTCTGCAATTAATCCTGCGGGAGATTCTAATACAAAACGATACGAACAGCATGATGACTGGTGCTGATTTAAGTGATAAGGATTCGGTAGGGGAAATTATCAAATATGCAGTTATTGTTTTTTCAACTATGCCAATTATTTGCCTGTATCCTTTCTTACAAAAATATTTTGTGGCGGGAGTTATGATCGGAGCGGTGAAAGGTTAAACGATATTAGGGTGAAAGGAGAACAAAATGAAGAAGTGTTTGACATTGTTGTTAACACTGCTGTTTATGCTTGGCATTTGTCCCGCCGGTGTGATTGCGGCAGAGATGGAGTTATACTACGAGGGACAGACGGTATTTTTCGCGGATTTTGAAAATGAAATCCCAGAATCCCTTGCAACAGACAAAACCAATCAGGTGATTGAAGACGGCGGCAGCAAGGTATATGTCATGGATTGCGCCTCACGGGCGTTTGTACTGGAACTGGCCGATGCCGGCACGCAGGATTGTATGGTGGAACTAGATTTTAAACAGGCCTCGGCCACCGGTTCCTCTGCGGCCCAGTTTTCCATTGGTGTAAACAGTGGTCGGGATAATAAAAATTACCGCTTTGCCTATAATGATTTATTGAAGTTTGATAGGGAAACCGGCAAGGTGGATACTTCGAAATCCGCAATAAGAGATGTTCTGTCAATTATGAGAAGCAATGGGGGAAACAGCGCATCCGACTTCTACTATCCGTCCATATCGCCGACGGCAGAGGGAATATTGAATGTCAATGAGCGTAAATTCAGCCAGTATTACCGGCTGACAGCGATTAAGGCGGGAAATAAACTGGTATTAAGGCTGACTGACCGTACCAGCGGAAGACTGCTTAGCAGTCTTGAAACAACGACGGAAAGTGCAGATTTTGATAAAAATGGTATGAAACTTGAGTCTCCTGGCGGTACCACGGTCATTATAGGAGGACATTCCAGTACCACCTATATCGATAATATTGTTGTGAAGAGGCTGGAAAAGGTTTCCGATATACAAACTTCTGTTTCATACAAAACCATTGCAAAGGGGTATGCCTTTCCCTTCTCAGTCACTGGGGTGTCGTCTGCCGGTGCAAAGGAGTTGTATCCGCCTGCCGGTGCATATCAGTTTGACAATACAAAGTTGGAGATTGACGCACGAAATCGAATGATCACACCACTGGTTCCGGGAAAACATCGTGTAGAAATGAATACCGTAGATGTCTTGAGCGGGCAAACAAAAACGTTGTCACTTACCTTTGTGGCGGCGGATACCCTAGAAGTTTCTCAATTGTATGTCACGCTGGAGAAAGAGAATTTATTTTTAAACGCTCAAACCCAATTTATGGTGCGGGGCGTGACGGCGAATGGCGATGAGTATGACCTTAAGGATTATGATATGGCTGTGCCAACAGGAAAGATGCGCGGAGATCGAAGCGAGCACACGCTGACAGGCATTGCACCTGGCAGCCATACTGTAGAATTCCGAATGGGGACGATCTCTGAAAGTGTGACGGTACAGGTTTGTGAATATGAGAAATTTGCTTTGGAATTAGCCCAGCCGCTGACTGTGCTGCAGACAGCCGCCTATCAGCTTTACGGGGTAACAGGAGAACAGAAAAGGCCCATAGAAGGCTGCCAGTTGGATTATGATGATACCAAGCTGTCTTTTGACACAGAAGCAGCAACTGTGACCGGACTTTACGCAGGTGAATTCTCGGTGAAGGTGGATTATAATGGATTTGTTGGCGAAGTATATGCGGAGGTGGCGGATATCTCCTCAGGCATAGTGATTGATGAACGCTTTGAAACCGAGAAACCATCCTCCTCCTATTTTTTGTATGAAGCGGCGGATATTAAGGAGGATAACGGCAATCGGGTGTATCATTTGCAGGATAAGGTTTCGCCCCTGTTCGGTCATAAGGACTGGAAGGACTATGAAATCACCATGAGAATGAAAATCGTGGAGCCACGGTTAGACCAGCGGGTTCCGTTTACCTCATTTGAAATTGTCACCCGCCGCGGGGAACCCGATCCAGAGAAATTTGGTGGAGGGCTGGGTGTTCCGCTGTTGTACAGGTTGAAGGATGATAAAATTGCAGAAAGCCACATGAGAATCAATACATATGATGGACCGGAACTGGAGATTGCGGATGGAAACTGGCATGATGTAGCTGTAGTCGCTGATGGGAATCAGCTGAGCTTTACAATTGACGGGGTTGTTTTCTACCAGCACGACAGTTTTCCGGCAAGTGGTGGATTTGAACTGAGAGCTCAGAATTGCGGCGTTTATTTGGATGATGTTAAGGTGGTGAAGACCCAGAATTCTTTCCGGGAAGATAAGCTAAACGGAGTGCAGATTTCAGAAAGCAGGTTCCCAATTGATAAATATGCGTCGAAATGTATTAGCAGCTTCACTGCGATTAAGCTGATAGACAGTGTAGGGGGGCATATGTATATCAGTGACAGCCGCGACATTGAATGGAGCATAATCGCAGGGGAACATGCAGGGAAAATTTTAGACAAAAATATTTTAAAGATTACGCCGGAAGCAGAAGACGGGGATGAGATAGTGTTGAAAGGAATCTATCGAGGTTTTTCGTTTGAAACAACGGCAGTTGTGCGGGATAGTGGGCTGAGCGAGTATGATTACGTAACATCACAGCAGCAAAAGAGAAAGGAAAGCATATTTATGCGTTCCCTGCAGAGCTATAATCTGGGACAGAGCAGGGACAACACACAGCCAAACTCCTTATCTCCAACCTATGGTAAAATCTATTTGCATCCAAAAGAACAAAATTACGACGATATTATCCAGCACTATATTGACTATATTGATATTGAGCATGCGGCAAACGGCTCTTTGGCAGCAGATTTTTTTGAATTGCAGTTGCAGGTCATTCACAGCATGTTGAACGGAGTTCTAAATGTTTCCCCCGAGATATGGAGAAATCTTGAAAGACATTTGTACGATGCGCATTACACAGATGAAGCAGAACCGATGAGCGAAAACCACAGACTGGTTTATTTTGTGAATGCGTTGATAACAATGGAAAAATGGCCGGACCATGTGATGTGGAATGGAAAGACCGGTGCGGAGAATTATCCGGTATATGTACAGTATCTGATGAACTGGATAAACCGCCGTATGAAGTATGGTATGGGAGAGTATGACAGCGGTTACTACGAGATTGATATTATTTCGCTGGTAACGCTCCACGCGGTGACAAATAACCAGAAGCTGCGGACGACAGCCCAGAATATGCTAGATTATCTATATGCGGATTTGGCGGTGGATTCGATTGGCGATGTCGTTGGCGGCGCCGGTTTGAGAAGATATGCAAAAAGTTATACAATTGGGAAATTGATTCCGGTTGGATTGCACTTTGACAATGCAACACAGGCGCCGAAGTACTCCGGGCAAGGAATGGGTGTTCAGGTGGCCGGACTGAGCCTGAGTGAATATCTTCCCGACCCCGTGGTCATGGCACTGGTGAGAGATTCGGAAAAAACTTTTGAGAACAAAGAACGCAAGCAGATATACCAGATACCAGATGATCCGCTGGTAACGGAAAGCCTAAAAAAGTATAGCTATGTTACGCCCAACTACGTGATGGGCGGCATTATGCAGGAGGATATTCTGTTGGACCGCGCAAAACTGGTGGGCGACAATCATTATCTGCAAACGCCGACGTGGAAGGAACAGGGAGGCACGTGGGTTTTGGGGAGTTTTCAAGAAATCCCCTTCTCCCTTGTATTCGGGAATTCGAAGGACGCACTGATTTTTGACAGCCACCCTGGCAAATCTGGTCCGAAGGACAACGGCGGGAAGCATGGGTATTTCACCGGGGATTTCGGCTGTATTGATTACCGTTATTTTCAAAAAGAAAATGTGGCACTCGGAATGCATAAGATAACCGATTCGTCGGAATCACAATTTACCCATTTTTGGATCCCGAAAACCAAGCTGGATCGGCTAGATGAAGAAGATGGCTGGATTTTTATCCAAAACGGAGGGGCGATGGTAGCATTGCGGCTTCTTAAGGATGGAGCAGTAACAAATACTGCCGCATATGAGTGGGGTGATCCGAATACTAAGTATGCCAATATCCCCTTATCCGACATCGAAGCAAAAACGATGTCACCCAATACGGCGTTTATCTGTGAAGCCGCGGATTTAGACAAATTTGAAGGTGGATTTGAAGCGTTTAAGGCCGCCGTGAAAAAGAATGAAATTGACTATGTAATTGATTCTGAGAATTACTATATCGAGTATACTGGTTTGAACGGCAAGACGCTAAGGCTGGAATATGATGGGATAAGCAGTGTCGACGGCATATCGGAAAATTTTTCAGCGTATAAGCTGCACGAATCGCCGTATCTGAACGCAGACTGGGGATCCGGAGAAATTACGATTTCATACGGCGACAAAGTGAAACGGATTGTCATCTCCTCTTCCGATTCCGCGGTGGGCTCTGTCGAATGGAAAAAGGAAATGGACATGCTGGTGCTAAATGCCTTGGAAAAACTCCGTCCAATCAGATTAGACAGCATGAACACGCTGAAAGAATATATCATTCAAGCTAGCAGCGAAATGGTCAACTCAGAGAATGTGTATTTGAAACAGGCGGTTACGGAATATATAAAGACGCTGCTGGAAAAATTGGTTGATTCGGCTGTTACAACACAAAAAAGGACGGACGTAGAAAAAATGATATCACAGTTGAGAGAGAGTTTACTGAAAATATCCAAAGATGAGAGCGGAAAAGACAGTTCCGTTAGAGACCTGTATCGATATCTGGAAGAGGTTTCGGACAAGTTTTTGGTAAAGGATGGTGAATGCAAATGATAAAAAGGTGTATGGCAGTGCTGATTTCACTGTTTTTGTATTGTCCTGCGGTGTTTGCGGCTCCGTTTGTCGACACAGTTGACACAAAATATGATAATGCGATAGAGGTTGTCAATCGGTTGGAAATCATGAACGGTTATGAAGACGGCACATTCCGGCCGGAGCTGTCCGTTTCCCGTGCGGAGTTCGCCGTCATATTATACCGTATCGTAACGCAAAGGGGAGAGTTTCCCACAGAGTATAAGGAATTTAGTGATGTATCGGAAGAGCACTGGGCCTATCGGCAAATCAATACCGTGGCAGCCTTAGGATTGATGGGGACCTCTCAAGATACCTTTTTGCCGGAACGGGAGATGACCGGGAGCGAGGTCGTATTTTCCTTTATAAATCTGCTGGGCAGGGAAAAAATTGCGGAGCTGTCCGGCGGATATCCGTCCGGATATCAGAAGGCCGCGTCATCGGCTGGGTTGTTGAAGGGGATAAGCGCAAGCGGAGCGTCGCGGGGCGAAATCGCTCAGATGATATATAATGCGCTGGACATCCCGGTGTTGCAGGAGACTGGTTTTGGTCAGGCAAGCACTTTACAGGAGGACAGAGACAGAACCCTTTTATATGAATATTTTCATCTGGTAAAAGTGAAAGGCAGTTTGACGGCGAATGCGGTTAGTTCATTGGATGGATCCGAAGGAGAAAATAATTCCGTACGGATTGATGGAGTTAAATATCGAGATGAATGCGGCGCAGGAAATATGTTGGGCAACTATGCTCATTGGTATATTTGGAGAGACCCAGCTGGACATGAGGAGGATGCAGTACGGTTTTACATTGTACCGCAGAACAAAAACATTGTTCGGACGGTGTATGATGAAGATATTGTCGCATCGAGGACTGGATTAAGTACGTTTACTTATTATGTGGATGGACAGGAAGAAAAAATGGGGCTTTCCCCATCCGTTTCTTTGATTTACAATGGGGAAGGAATGGCAGAATTCACGGAAGAATTGCTCATCCCGGATAACGGTTGGGTACGCCTGATTGACTGGGAGGGCAATGGTTCCGTCGATGTGGTGGATGTTACGAATATGCAAACCAGAGTGGTTTCAAATGTCGACACCTACCGGGAGATGATTTTTGACCAGTTCGGAGAGCCACCTGTATCCCTAGATGAGTACGATGACGTGGTATTTATCGGAGAAAATAACAAGGAGTTGTCACTTGCGGATATTAAAGAAGGGAACACCCTTTCTATAGCGGAAGGAAAAAATAAATGGCTTCTTACTATTTATGTGAGCACCTTGATGACCTCTTCTCCGATTACAGAAATCAGCAATGACACCGTGACGATTGACGGGAATGAATATCGACTAGCCAAGGGGCTGCGGGATGAAGTCGATTTGAACACGCGGGCCACTTTCTACATTGATATTAGCCGCCGAGTTGTGCGAATAAATTCAGATTATGCAGCAGCGACAGGACTACAATATGGCTATCTGACCGGACTAGAAATGAAAGAAGGGTTGAGTGAGGAGGTCCGGGCAAGAATTTTTACGGCCAAATCTGAGCATGCCATATATGATTTAAAGAAAAGTGTGCAGTTTGAATATGGGGGAGAAACAGTCAAACTCAAAGCCGCTGAAGTAGCAAAGCGTTTTTCGGAAGGGGGCGGATTCACGCCGCAGCTCATCCTGTATTCTTTGAACGCAGAAGGAGAAGTGAATACAATCTCAAAATATGAGGAACGGCTAAATGACAGATATTGGAATGGATCGTTTGCTATGAATGTAAAAAATCTTAACAAAGAACAGCGATTCTATAACAATACTGCGGGAATTCATTATCGCTTGGACCCGGAAATAACAAAGGTTTTTATCATCCCGGATGACCGCGATGATCTAGATAGCTATAATGCCGGCGGTGTGGATTTAGTAGGAAGGGATGCACGGCTGAAAAATTTTGAATTTTATAATACGACGAGTGATAGAATTCCAGGTGCAATGATAATCTATGAAGCTGCTGGTTCGGTTTCGACTGAACTGGACGAAACGAAGGCGCGTGCAGATGTAGTGGTAATTCAGAGTGTAACATCCGCTATAAACGCGGCGGGGGAGGAGGTACTGAACTTTACGTACAATCTGAAAGGAACAGAAAAAAGCGCAACCACTCCAGCAGCCCGAGAAGTACATAATACCTATATAGACCAATGGAAGGAATATGGAGCAGATATTAAAGCCTCGGATTTAAAGAGCGGGGATATTTGCCAGTTGTTTTTCAACTCGAAGGGGGAAATTTCCGAATTTCATATGGTATTCCGTTATAACCCGTCACAACCGGACGCATGGAAAGAGACGATTCGTGAGGGGAAGGCAATGAGCAAAGACGTAGTGCCTTTGGAATATTTGTATACGGCTTATGGAAAGGTGATGGATGTAAGTTCGAAATCGATTACCGTCAGTGTATTTCAAGATGAAGACCCGATGGGATACCGAAATTTTGGATATACTGGTACGACGAAATTCGTCTTGGTCAATACGAAGAAGAAAGGTAACAATGTGAGCAATATCACGAAAAACGAAATTTGTGTCGGCGACCGCGTATTTGTCCGCACATACAACTACATTCCATACACTGTCGTGGTTTATCGGTGATAATCGGAGGAGGAACGCACATGAAAAGATTTACCGCACTCCTGACGGCAATACTGCTTATAATGCCCGCGCCGGCGATATTTGCAGATGCCGGGGAAAACGAGCCCATCTATATAAAAGGAGATTTTATCATATCAGAGGATTTTGAAGATGAAGCCGCCATTTCGGAAGGGTTCAAGCCGGATAATGACCTGTTGGTTTATTCGGAACTGGACGGCAGAAAGGGAGTTATCGTCAGTGGACTGAAGCCAGACGGATCAGGTCGTGTAGCATGGTCAACCCCGGTTGATTTAAAAGAATACAAATATCTTTCAGTTGAAACGGATGTGAAACAGATCGACTGTAACGCGTCAAGCTCAGGGGCTTTCGCAATTGGTGCTAGAGCGAACGGGCAGAAGGGAAGTTATATGATGAGTTATCTGGCACTGGCAAAAATTAATGATGACGGTCATACTGTGGGAAACGGCAGCGTAAAAAAGGATCGTTTAGCCTTAGGCAGAAGCACAAATGGTTATTTTGACAGCTGGTATTACAGTGCTTTTTCTGACCGAGAGCTAGGAATTATGGATCAGAAAAATAAAAACACTTTTTATGATTTTCAACGGATGTCGTTCACATTGTTGCCAGATAGGGTCAGCGGGGGCATCTATGGAATCGGTGCGGACGGAGAGACGGAGACAGCCGTTGAAGAGATGTCCGCCTCATATGAAGAATTGGACAAGAATAAAGCCGGGAGCCCTTTACAACAACTTGAGACAGGGAATTTAATCATGTATGTTCAGGTCTCTCAAATGTTCATGGATTCCATTCGAATTAGAGAAATTTACGCAGGTACGGATATCGGGATAAAATTTGAGTCGGACGTGCTTCCGACAGGGCAGGAAATTTCGTTTTGTGGTATTCTGACCGCTGCGGACGGGACGGCAACGGAGGTGCCGGCGTCTTATTTTGACTTCACATATGATGAAGAGGCGCTTACACTGGACAAAAACACAGGTACGGCAGTTTTTAAAAAGGAAGGTGAATTTCCGGTACATATTTCCGCAAAAGGGGATTATGGCAGCGCGGACAAGGAAAAAGAGGTGGTGTTGACTGTATCCGACGACGGCGCAAAGGTGGCAGAAACGGAGGCGGTGCTTGATATCGAGGGCAAAGACAACATTACGGCAAGCTTTGAAGTTCCGATTCTTTCCGAAAACGGCTGTACCATTCATTGGTCGCTGCCAGAGGAAAGCCCGTATGCCCGCGTCGAAGGGAATAACGTTCTCATCACGCGTCCGCTGGAGAACGAAAGTGATGTTCAGGTTACACTGAAGGCAGTCATTGAGAAAGGGAGCGTCCAGAGGGAGAAAATAATAACACTGACGATATTAAAAGAGCCATTATCCGCTGTCGCAGTGGCAGAGGACGCAAAATGGCTGGCAGAATATAACATTCTGGACGGAACGACGGTCACTCTTCCGGAACGCGGTCCCAATGGGAGCAAAATTGTTTGGCAGTCGGATAACCCCGATATCATTTCCTCTACCGGTGGGAAAGTTAACCGCCCCCGTTATGACACTACCGTTTCGCTATCCTACACGATATCGAAGAATGATGTAAAGCCTGTTACCGGGATAAAAAAATTACCAGTATCCGGTTATGATGGGACAAAACCATCCAGCTCAGGAGGCGGGGGAGGCGGTTCTTCCGGTTCAGGCGGCAGCCGTACCAATTCTGTCAAGGTAAACGGGATGGTAGAGGTAACTCCGCCTACTCCAATCCCGTCAGAACAGAACTCGGAAGAGAACCAGTTTCAGGATATGGAAGGATTTGCATGGGCGCAGGAAGCTGTTTCAGCGCTAGCTGAGGCGGGCATCATCGCAGGGGTGAGCGGAGCAGAATTCGCACCGGGCAGGGAGATAAAACGGGAAGAATTTATTAAGATGGCGGTGTGCGCTTTCGGTATGGAAAATGCAAATGCTGATAGCCCGTTTGAAGATGTAAAGCAAACCGATTGGTTCTATCCATACGTAAGTGCGGCATATGAAAAAGGAATCACGTATGGACAGGGAACGCGTTTTGGAACTGGAGAAAGTATCACCCGCCAGGATATGGCAGTGTTTATTTGTCGCCTCTTAGAACTGGAGGGTACAGTCGTACCACTGGCGGAAACAGAATTTGCGGACAATGGAGAAATTGCTGCCTATGCAAAAGCGTCGGTTGCGTATCTTAGCGGCCGGGACATATTGAGCGGCGTGGGAGAAAATCGTTTTGCACCCCGGGAGCCCGCAACACGGGCGGAAACGGCGAAAGTCCTATATGAAGTGTTAAATTTAACCGAAAATAATTAACCGGAAAGGATAGATTATTTTGAATAAAAAATATTTCTTAAACATACTGGCTGGTTTTATGGTGATGGTAATGACAGCGGTAAACATTCTTACGATGTCTGTTGCTGCAGTTGACGCGGATCCGGAAATTCCCTCTGGGATGGCAAAAATAATTCAATATGGCTTTCATGCAGGAGAAGACATATCCGGTTTGGTTTGGGCACAAGGGGACGTTTACGACGCAGGAAACACATTATTGGCAGAAGACGGTTCGAAAAGTGTTCTGAAAGCTGAAAAAACCTCATCGGTGAAAGAAAGCCGTTTATACCAGATTTTACCGGAGAGCTATACGGGTACGGTTATTGTTGAAACATCGGTTAAAAATACTGATGGGGTTGCAGGCGATTTTCTTCAGATCCGTGACAGCGATTGTAATACAGTTGCATTAATGCGGTTCACAGAGGATGGGAAACTGGTATGTATACTTGCCGACAGAGCAGGAAATGCCAAAACACTTGAGCTTGCCGCAGGTTATACCAAGTCACAGTGGTATGATGTTAAGCTGGTAACAAACACTGCATCGCGCAGGGTAGAAGTCTTTCTAGACGGTGAATTGGCCGGCAGCGGATATTTCGCGGAAAATGCAAAAAATATTGCAAAATATATGTTGGCAGCGGTCGTAGAAAATCAGACAGGAATCTATATGTTTGACTATCTAAACATTTATAAAATTCCAGATCCGGACGTAGAAAAAATCGTCGACCTAGATTTTGACAAGGAAACAGACGTAGCCAATATAGCATGGGCGGATGGCGATGGCGGTACAAATACCTTCCAGGTAGATACGGAAAATAGCTGGCTGAAAATTGAATCTCCAATTAACGGTACAGAGAAAAAACAGCTGCGTTATACCTTTTCAACGCCTATAACCGAAGGAATTTGGAATCTGGAATTCCGTACTAGGGCGGATGAAGGAAGCGTTGCCGACGTCATGCACGTCAGAGACTGTCTCTTATACACATCTGACGCTGCCGACGAATAGAGAGG